>CALLZJ010000322.1 GCA_937858435.1 uncultured bacterium | reverse complement strand
CTTTCTCCTTGCCATCTGGCCTCGGTCCCGCTCGGCCAGTGCTCCCGGGAGTGCTAGCGGTCCAAGGTCCGAAGTTTCAAGAAGCTGGCACAGGCGAGCCTGAGGCAGTCTGCGCGCGGTTACCGCTCGACCATCCGCTGAACGCCTGGCCGCGCGTTGTCATCGTGGACGACGCGGACTTCACGGCCCGTTCCCTGAACAACTTTCTCTGGGTGACCTTCACCCGTTCCAACCCTTCCCACGACATCATGGGAATCGGTAGTTTCACGGAACACAAGCACTGGGGCTGTCTCGGCTCGCTGGTGATCGATGCGCGGATCAAGCCCCACCACGCACCGCCGTTGGAGGAGGACCCGGTCGTCTCTCGCCGTGTCGATGAGCTAGCCGCGCCGGGCGGGCCGCTGCATGGGCTCTTCTAGATCGGCCTAGAACCGCACCGAGTAGCCAAGGCGAAACTCCCGACCTGGCGCATCCACGCCGCTGCCATGGTAGCGGTAGTTCTGGTCGAACACGTTGTAGAAGCCAAGCACGAGTTGTCCGAGCCGACCGCCATCGTAGCCGGCCCGCAGGTTCAGTGTCTGCCAGGCCGGCGAACCGCCGTCGGGTACGCGAGCGTCGCGGTAGTCAAACTCTCCGAGGCGATCGCCGCGAGCCATCATCTCCGCAAACACTTCGACGAACAGCCGGCTGCACGGCCCCGGCGCCGTCCAGCGGCTGCCGAAGGTGAGGAACGACGGCGGCGTCCGCAAAGGCTCGTCGCGGACCGTGTCCTGGCCATAGAGATGGGTGCCTGACAGGAATAGGCTCAAGTTGTCGGTGATGAGGAAGGCGCCCTCGGCTTCCACGCCATGAATGAAGCCCCGGGTGTTGGTCCGCGAGACGATCTGTCCGACGGCCGTCAAGCTGCGAACGATCTGACTCTCCAGATTCGTGTAGAAGTAAGTAACGGAGCCTGCCAGCCAGCGCGAGCGGAGTTTGAGGCCCGTTTCGTAATTGAGCACTCGCTCGGGCTGGAGGTCGACGTTGCCGTTATCCGGGCCGATCGCCGAAGCCCGTTCATTGGCTCCCAGGTCTTCGAGATTGGGAGCGCGGAAACCCTCGCTAAGGCTCGCCACCCAGTGCAGGCTCTCGGTGATCTTGACCACGCTACCGAACTCAGCCGACCAGTCATCGAAGCTCACATCGAAAGGTATGGGTGGCAACGCTCCGGCCCCAGTGTTGAAGAGCCGGGCCGTACCCTGTGCCCGGATGGAACTGTAGCGGACGCCGCCCGAGATCGACCAGAAGTCGGTCACATCCAGTTGGTCCATAAGGTAGACGCCAAACTGCTGGTACCGTCCGTCCGGGGGCAGAGTGGGACTGATGACCGTTGCCGGATAGCCGATCAGGGGTTCAAGCGGCTGGGCGGCCTGAATCTGCAGTCGGCTAGAGTCTGTGTCTTCGTAGCTGAAAAAGGCACCATAGGACAAGGTGTGGCCCGAGCCGAAGTTGGTCCAGGCACGCATGTCCATGATGAAGCCGTTGACCTCTTCGCTGACGTCGCGGAGCCGGGTACGCTGATTGACCAAGGCACCGGCCGCATTCCGCTCAGCGATCCGCAGTTCCGTCTCGCGCTCCAGCCGGCGCTGGGTGGCGGCGGTAATCTGCATGCCGCTGATGAGCGAGCACTCATCGCCCAGCCAGTTCAGCCGGGCATAGGTGAAGTCGCGCTCCTGGTCGGCGAAGGTCGGTCGGTTCTCGAAGCGGCGCGGATTGACGGCTTCGAGTGCAAACCGGTCCGTGCGGGGCACGTCGTTCTGAAGTAGATGCTGATGGACCAGGGTCAACGACCAACCGCCTCCAAGTTGCCAGTCGAGCCGAATATCACCCGCGGTCTGGTCGTAGCCGGTGCTGAAGGCGGGGAAGAGCACACCCTGGCCGGCATGGACAGCGCCATTGTTCATGAAGCTGCCGCCCGCATAGAAGCCCAGGTCTTGCAGGTTGCCGCTGATTTCCAGTCGCTGGTAGGTCCCCTCAACGGCACTGGCGTACTGGGTGATGAACTGCCCGTCGAGGCTGACGAACTGGGAATAGTCCTGCCGGCTCTTGGTGATGATGTTGAGCACGCCGCCGACCGCGCCGGAACCATAGAGGACGCTGGCGGGGCCGCGGATGACCTCGATCCGTTCAATCACGCCAGGGTCGATGTAGTTGAGGTACTGGACGTTGGCGAAACGCCAGCCGGCGTCGTTGATCGGAATCCCATCTACCATGATGAGGTTCTGATTGCCGTTACGCCCGCGGATGATGAGCGACCCGCCGCCCTGATTGGTTCGCTGGATCAGCACGCCGGGCAGCATTTGCAGCAGCTCTGGCGTGGCCCCGGGCATGCGCTGCTGAATACGGGCGGCGTCCAACGTGGTGAAGGAGCGCGGCGAATCGAATGGATCGGTGGGGGCGCCGGCCAGCGAGGTTGAAGTATAAGGTGCAAAAGAGCCCAGAGGCGAGCCTTGATAGTCGAAACGGCTACGCGGATCAAGCAAGCCCGAGGTCGGCTCAGGAGCCAGGACCGGGGGTAATTCGGGTGGCGTCTCGGGGGGACGCGGTGGCGTCGGCGGACGGGTCGCCTCAACGTCGGTCGGCGGCACCATAGGTGGCTGCGCGGTCGCGGGAGTACTCATCAGTCCCAGGATGAGAACACTCGCTATTGGACCCAGACGCATGAGGGGCTCCTTCCCAGACAGCACATCCTTCCCCTTTCAATCGGCTCACTGGGAGTCGCGCCAGACTCACGATCTCTCATACTTGGCTCAGCCCCCCGCCTCGGGCCGGATTCCAAGGCAAGTACGGCATTCTCCTCGTCCGGTTTTGCGTGTTGAAAGGTTTGGTGAAACTCTACAATACAGGGTTGACTCGCAAGAATCGGCTTGAGCCGCGACCGTGGGCTGCGGATGAACAGCAGCAGTATTTTCCTCGACGTCCAGCTCCCTACCGCCACCACCTGGTTCTACATGTCCCTGGGGATGGTGGTCGCGCTCTTCTTCCGTTTTCGTCGAGCCTGGCAACTTCGCAACTGGGACCTGCTCCTGCTGTTCTTCCTGGTGCCGCCGCTCCTGGCGCTGCGGGAAGCCCAGGATCGCCGGGCACAGCGGGAAATGGACTGGCAACAAGGCGCGCCACGTCTGATGCATTCGTTGCAAGTCGCTAACTGGGTGCTCGCCGCTCCTGTGCGGGGCGGGGTGGTTCCGATTGCCGTGGGTGATGCGGCCGGCCTGGGTCGCACCATGGGACAAGCCGCGGCCCCCACCGACCGGGGCGTCTGGCGTGCCTATCTCTGGCTGCTCATCGGTTCGGCAGTACTCTGGCTCCGCTGCTTGATCGACGTGGCACTCTTCCGTCGCTCGGCCTACACCCCCAACCTGGCCATCGGCAATCTCATCTGGCTCGGCCTAATGATCTTCCTCGTGATGGCCAGCCGCCCCTTCCTGCCTGGTTGGGAAGCGCCGCCCCAGGCCCAAACTCAGAGTCTGGTCCTGGACAAGGTCGTTCATGCGGCTCTCGCTGGCTTTCAGACCTGGGATTGGTCACCCTCGGCCGTTAACCAACTCGTGGCACTCTTCAGCCTGGCGTGTCACCTGGGTGTTATCCTGGCTCTGATATGGATTGGCTGGGCCCACTTCGGCGACGGTGCCATCGGCGTGGCCGCCGCTGTCTGCTATTTGCTCATGCCCTATACGGCATTTCATCTGACAATCGTCGAGCAGGTCGTGCCGGCCTTGCTGGTCGTACTCGCCGTTGCCGCCTTCCGCATGCCCATCGTCGCCGGGATAAGCCTCGCGCTGGGTGGCTTTCTGTGCTTCTTCCCCTTCTTGCTCTTGCCTCTCTGGATCAGCTTCTATCGCCGGGCCGGGCTCTATCGCTTCCTGCTCGGCGCGGGATCGGTCTGCCTGGTCGGACTCTGCGTGCTGCTTAGCGATCCGGAACTATCGTCGAACCTGGAGTCGATTCTGCATCGAGTCGAATGGCAGCCCTGGATGTTCGGCGCTCATCCCTCGGCGGAGAGCCTGTGGACCGGCGTGGCCAATCACTACGTCTACCGCTTGCCGCTCTTCGTGGTCTATCTGGCTTTCTTGCTCGCCTTTCTGTTCTGGCCCAGCCCCAAGCACCTTGGGCATATGATCGCCTTGTCCGCGGGACTGATCTTGGGCGTGCAGTTCTGGTACGCCGACGCGGGCGGCATCCATGTGCAATGGTACTTGCCGCTCCTCATTCTGATGGTCTTTCGACCGACGCTGAACGATCGGGTGCCCCTGCCCCTCGATCGGGACAAGGACTGGCGGTGCCGGCTCTGGCGCTGGCTCAGCCGCAGGTGGCATCGGCCCCTCCGGACCGGACTTTCACCCAGCCTCACCAAACAGCCCAAGACTCCGGTTCGACTCGATTGACCTTCCCGCCTGAACCGTCTCCGTGGTATGCTCCGCCCCGGTTTCCAGGGATGGGAGCAAGACATGACTGTGTGGCTAAAGCGCGGCTGGGCTGGCGTGCTGCTGGTGGCCACTGTGGCCGTGCCGAGTTGGTGGGCCTGGCACGAAAACTACCATTACCGCAACTTCCGCATCGTCGAGCCTGGAGTGCTTTACCGTAGCGGGCAAATGTCGCCCCGCGGGCTACACCGCCAATGGCATGAGTTCGGCTTTGGCACAGTGATCAGCCTGCGTGAGAACGACGGCATGTCGGAGCGCGGGGGGCCTAGCTTCTGGGAACAGTCCTGGTGCGCGGCCCAGGACATTGCGTTCGTTCGCATCCCACCACGCTCCTGGTGGACGGCTGAGCCTGAAATGCCTCTTCCACCCGCCGCCGCCGCCGTGGCCG
>CALLZJ010000321.1 GCA_937858435.1 uncultured bacterium | reverse complement strand
GGGGGCGGGTCGCCGACCTGAAGGTCGAAGGTGCGCCCAGAGGTCCGATCGGCGGTCGACCCGCCGAACGGACGCCCAAGCAACGAGTGTCGGCGCTTCGCCAGAGCCGGCCACGATGTCCGCAAGACTCGCCAGCGCTTCGCCAGAGCCGGCTACGCTGTCCGCAGACAAGGCGGCGCCGAGGCGAAAACGCCGAAATCACTCGAAGAGTGGCATGCGGAGGCCGCCTGGAAACGCCTGGACCCCCCGTGGAGCCCCTCTGGAACCCTCGTGGCGATGCGTGGCGGACGCGCCCAGGCGCCTGGCGAGCCCCTGGAGACCCCTCTTGGTGATGCGTGGGGACCCCGTGGAGGCCCTTTGGCGAAGCGTGGCGGATACGCCGCAACCCCTGGTGCATCGCCGGGAGGCGGGCTATTTCGCCAGGCTGAAGCAGGCGATCTCCTGGTCGTTGCGGACAAAGATGCGTTTGTTGGCGAAGGCCGGGTGGGTCCAGACGTAATCCCGGCCAGCAGTGACCGAAGTGGGCTCGATGAGCTTGGCCCGGTCGATCTCATCGTACCCCTCGGCGGTGAGGCGGGCGATGATGAGTTCTCCCTTCTCATTGAAGAGGAAGTAGCGGCCGGCCTGGGGCGTGAGGAAGGCGTTGGCCCAGCGCACGGGTCGGCCAGCGGTGGTGGCCTTGAAGGTCTCCCAGACCCGGGTGCCGTCCGCGACCTTCAGACAGCGGAGCTGGCCATAGCTACAGACGCCGTAGATGAACTCACCGTCGCTGTAGGGAGTACACATGATGGCATGGAGCTTGTCGGTCCGCATTTCGCTTTGGCTGGTGCCCTTCCAGACGACTTCGGCCCGGGGCGTGGCGCCGCCCGTGACTTCCACGAGCAGGGGGCCGTTGTAAAAGGCGGTGACGAAGACCTTGTTGCCGCCGATGAGGCGCGGCGTGGGGATGCTGAGCCCTTGCCGGGACTCGAACGGCACCGACCAGAGCAGCTTGCCCGATTCGGGGACCAGGGCGGCCAGTTCGCGCGGGGTCCAGATCAGCAGATGGCGGACGCCGTCGATGGTGAAGATCACCGGCGGGGCGTAGCCGGGGTCCTTCGCACTGAGGGCCCGCCAGAGTTCCTTGCCCGTCATCTTGTCGAAGGCCACCGCCGTGGTCCCTTCGCCGCCGACGATGCAGATGAGCCGATCGCCGTCAACCAGCGGATGAGCGGACCAGCCCCAGACGGCAGGCTCCTGGCCATAATCCTTGATGAAGTTCTTGGACCAGAGCACGCGGCCGTCGACAGCGGAGAGGCAATGCAGATCGCCCATCGCCCCCAGGCAGTAGACCCGATCGCCGTCCACCGTGGGAGTGCAGCGTGGGCCCGACTGGTAGCTGATGCGATAGTCGCACGGATACTCGTGGGTCCAGATCACCTGGCCGTCGGCCTCGTTCAGGCAGACGACCCGCTCATAGCCCTTGATCACCGTCTGGCGGTCGAAGTCGTTCTGGGGCTTGGCCGCGTCCCGCTCGACCCGGCGGTCCATGACGAAGACCTGGCCACCCGCCACGGCCGGCCCGGAGTAGCCCCCGCCGAGCGGCGTCCGCCAGACGACCTTGGGCCCGCCCTCGGGGAACTTCTCGAGGATGCCCTCTTCGAGCCAGACTCCGTCGCGGTTGGCGCCGAGCCACTGCGGCCAATCGGCGGCGCCGGCCACGGCATGCAGGGTGAACAGGGCGGCCAGAACGACGACAAGACGCTGAGCCATGATGACTCTCCCCCGGAGTGCGAGACCAACGATCATCTTAGCGAAGGGCACAACTTCTTTCAGAGGCGGCGGGACGCTTGTAGAATGGCGACGGGTTTCACCCCCAGAGCAGGATGTACCATGGCTGCCGCCGCCGTACATGTTTCCCGCCACCCGCTGGTGCTGCAGCGGCTGGCCAATCTCCGCCACAAGGACACGCCGACGCCCGAGTTTCGGCGGATGGTTCGGGACCTGGCCCAGCTTATCTTCTATGAGGCAACGACCGATCTCGCCCTGCGGTCCATCGAGGTGCCCACGCCGCTGGCATCGTGCCAAAGCCACGAGTTCGCCGAGCGGATCGGGCTAATCCCCATTCTGCGGGCCGGGCTCGGCATGGCGGAGGCGATTCTGGACCTGGTGCCGTCGGCTCAGGTCTGGCATCTGGGCATCTACCGCGATCACGAAACGAGCCAGCCGGTGCTCTACTACAATCCCTTGCCCGAGCGGCCGAACATGGACATCGCCTTCGTGGTCGATCCCATGCTGGCCACGGGCGGCTCGGCCCTATTCAGCATTGCCGTTCTCAAGAAGCTGGGCGTGCGGCGGATCAAGTTCCTGGGCCTGATCGCGGCTCCGGAAGGGATCACCAACATGCAGCGGGAACATCCCGACGTACCGCTCCACCTGGCCGCCGTCGACGAGGGTCTGAACGACCAGGACTACATCGTCCCCGGTCTGGGCGACGCCGGCGATCGGCAGTTTGGGACAGGCAGTTCTTAGCGGGAATCAGGTGGCGGACAAGCGAACGTCAAGAGTCCGAGCGCGGCCTAGCGCGACTCGGTGACGATGCCCATGGCCCAGCGATCCAGGTCCTGGAACATGGTGGGGTGCAGGCGCTGAGTGGTGGCGTAGGTCTTGAATTCGACGTCCAGCCCGGCGGTGTAGAGTAGCCGATGGTCGCGCTGGGCCAGGGAGAGCGGGGCCACGGGATTGGCGATGCCGTGCCCGATGAAGACCTTGAGGCGGCGGACGGACATCAGCCGAAGCAGCGGCCCACGACAGTTGATCTGCCCGTTGAAGGCAGCCACGCCGGCGAAGCGTTCGGGATAGAGGAACGCCAGGCGGTAGGCGAAGCTGGCCCCGGTGCCGACGCCGGCCAGGAAGATGCGCTCGGAGTTGATGGCGTGGTGCTGTTCAAGGTCTTCGAGGGCGGCGAAGAGGTTGTCCTCGGCGGCCAGTTCATCCGCGCCTTCGACTTGCCACGACCAACCCTGGCTGCCATCGCCCTTGAGGACGGGAGCCAGCCCGCGGAGAGCCAGGCCGAGGTAGTTGCGACGGCTGACCTGCGGGAGGACCTGCTGCAACTGATGCTCGCTGCCACCTTCGCCGTGGAACCAGACGATGAGCGGGTAGGCGTATTCGGGTTCGTAGCCAGTCGGCAGGAAGCTGAGCGTGGGCTGCCGACGGGCGCTTTCGATGCACGAGGGATAGAAGCCTTCGGCCAGGCGCTCGGGGCGGACGGAGCCAAGGCCAAGTCGGCTGGTGTGCAGGTTCATGACAGTCCTTCTGGACAAAAGGTAGGGGCTGTGGCGGTCAGACGGACTTTACGACCTAAGTCGCCATCACTTTTTGGGTTGCGCTCAGCTTTTCCCTCAAGCGGCCGGGCAAGTCTACTGCCGCTAGCGTGGGGTGTCAACGCGACTGTGCTCGTGATTTTGTAATTCTTGCCATTCCAGGGCGTCTTGCGCACCGCTTGCAACTTCTGCGGGAACTGGAGAAAAAACCGGTGTCGGCGCAGATGCCGAAAGGATTGGCGGTCAGGTCGATCCTAGCGTGGCGCGCGTGCCGGTCGTATCGATTGCCCGTCGGTCGGGAGCCTGGGCCGAACCCAGCCGCGCGCCCGCCGAGAAGGCTCGACCAGGCGTCCGAGAAGCTGCGGACGAGTTCAGCCAACTCGGTCGCTAGAATGAGCCGCGGAGGTGTCTCGATGGAAGTGTCGCACGCCGTGCAGGACTACCTCAAAGCGCTGCACCATCTCGGCGGCGCTGAGCGGCTGGTCACGCCGAACGATCTGGCCGAGCGGCTCGAGGTGCGCGGTCCGTCGGTCACCGGCATGCTCAAGCGGCTGGCGGAAGCTGGCTGGATTCACTACGAATCGGGCCGGGGCGCGAGCCTGACGCCGACCGGACTGCGTGAGGCGCTGCGCGTCGTGCGGCGGCATCGCTTGGTCGAGTTGTTCCTGCACCGGGTTCTGAAGCTAGACTGGAGCGAAGTGGATGCCGAGGCCGAGGCCTTGGAGCATGCCATCTCGCCCCGGCTGGAGCGGGCCCTGGCCGAGTTCTTGGGGGAGCCGCTCGAGGACCCGCATGGCCATCCCATTCCCAGCCCTGAAGGCGTGATCGCGCAGCGGAACGCCGAGCCGCTGGTCGGGCTCAAGATCGGCGACGTCTTCGTGGTTCGCGAAGTGCCGGACGACAATCCCGAGCGGCTACGGCGTTGGCACGAACTGGGGCTGACGCCGGGAGCGCGGGGCCGGCTCGTCAGCCATCAACCGCTTGACGACGTGTTTGAATTGGACATGGGCAGCAACGTGGTCCGGCTCGGGCAGGAGGGGCTGGCCGGCGTGCTCGGAGAGCGGCTCTCCGAGGAGTAGGAAGGCGAACCGGGCGGGATGCGGGTAAGTCAAAAACAGAACCGCTCGCGGCGCCAAGTCACGCCGCGAGCGGAGGAGCGAGGGGAGAATGGTCGGTTCCGCGTGGGCCTACCAGTACCGCAGCACCCACCAGTCGCGGTTGCCCGCGTGGCTGCTCAGATACCAGTGGCCGTCGTCGAACTGGAGGTTCACGTTGCGCCAGCCGAGCGGAGCCTTGGGGAACGGATAGATCGGCCCGATGTTCGGGAACGCACAAGCCGGGTAGACGTTCGGATAGGCCACGCGGCTGTAGTTGTTGTGGGGGGCGTAGGTCGGCCAGGCGTAGGGAGGCAGCGGCGGGGGCTGCATCTGTCCGCCCATTCCGCCCATGTCGGGGCGGGACGGGGGGAGCGCCTCCATCGCGGCGGGCCCGCCCCCCCGCGGGCGCGCCCCCGCGCTGGGGAGCGGCCAGGGGGGCCGGCCCCAC
>CALLZJ010000320.1 GCA_937858435.1 uncultured bacterium | reverse complement strand
TGCGGCCCTGCGGGCTTCGGCTCGAGCAGCGAGTCGACTCCATGGAAGAGGCTGCGCGACTGGTTCGAGGCCACTGGCAGGCGGGGGGACAGGGGCTGCTCCTCGTCCAGCCGCCGCCCAGGGCCTTGGATTGGCAGCTTGAGGAAATGGAACGCGTGCTGGCTGGCCTGGAGACCGAGGCCCAAGAGCGCGGCATCCTGGGGAAGGCGGTGACGCCGTTCCTGCTCGAGCGAGTGGCCCAAAGTTCACAAGGGGCCACGCTGGCGGTCAATCAGGAGTTGATCGTGGCCAATGCGGCTCGGGCCGCGGAGCTTGCGGTCGCGCTGGCCCAGGCAGGCTGAACCGGCCGGAGGTCTATTTCACCAGTTTCCGAGCGGCCTCGACGACGGCCGTGGCCTGGTCGGCGGTCAGCTCATTCGCCTTGAATGCGAAATTGGCGACCACCTTGCTCTCGTTCACAACCAGGATGGTGGTCTCCGCGTCCCGGCTCAGGCGGTAAGTGGGCGGGCCGTCGGCATCCTCGAATACCCCCAAGGGCAGGCTCCGCAGGCCCAACTGGCGACCCCAGGTTTCCACTTTGGCGGCGATCGCGGTCTCGTCGTCGGCCAGGAAGGTCGCCCAGGCGAAGAAGCCCTGGTCGCGCTTGGTAGCGACCATGCGATCGATCTCCACGAGAAGCTTGCCGAGTTCGTCCGAGGTTTGGCGGGCGAAGACGATCACGACTGGCTTGCCGAGCGTATCGCACACATAGCAGTGCTGTGTGCCCCGCTTGGGCCCCGTGGCGATGAGAAACGAGTAGGGCCCATAACGCGCTCCGGCGGCGGGCCCCGAGACCAGGGGCTCGGAGGCCAGGGCCGAGTCGGTTGGGATCAGGCCAGCAGCCAAGAAGGCCAGGAGCAGACAGAGAGTCAGCAGGCGCACGGTAGAGTCCTCAGGCCAGAAAGGAGCGGCGTGCTAGTCGTCGCTCCGTGCAGTGACGGCAGTTCCAGGCATAACACGCTGGAGAGCGAGAAACTCGGCATCGAACCGAGCGACTTCGGCGTTCTTCCAGTAGCGGCGTGCAAGCTGACCGAAGTGGCGTGCCTCCGCCTGGCGATCCTGCCGTTCACAGAGAATCTGCATGCCCATGGCGCCGCGGACGGAGCCACTGTCGTGGGCCAAGGCTTCGAGAAACGCTTCTTCCGCGATCTCGAGCCGTCCCGCGGACAGAGCGGCAATGCCCCACGTTTCCATGTAATAGGCCCCATTGCCCCAGGCGTGATGGGAGTAGTCGTCCTTGGTGGCGTCGACCGCCTTCTTCAGCAAGGCCAGGCCCGCATCCACGCCGTCCGTCTGTACGAGCAGCCAGCCGCGGGTCTCCCACACCCGCAGTTCGAGGGTGCGATTGCGTTGCTTCTGTTCGCGGAGGGCTTCTTCGAGCACTTCGACCTCGGCCTCGGCACGGGCCGGTTCATGCCGGGCCAGGTAAACCAGGGCAGCCATGTGGGCGGCCCCGATCTTGTCCCGGCGGCGCTGCAATTCAGCCAGGGCGAGGGCGGCATCGTAGTCCCGTTCGGCCAAGGCCAGCCGGAACCAGGTCGCGTGATGTTTGAAGCCGTAGCCCTCACACTCGGCCCGCAGGGCTCGGGCCTCGCGGAAGCGGCCGTCGTGGATCAGGCACATCATCAGAATTTCCAGATGATGTTCGAACTGATAGTCCTGGCGGGGCGTGACGTTCATCGTCTTCTGATACGCCCGCTGAACCTCGCAGCCGCGCAGGCTGCTGGCCGTGGCCCTATTCCAACGTCCCAGCCGCGTGGCGAGGTGGGCCTGCATGTGCCAGGAGTGAGGGACTCCCGGTGAGGAGCGGATGTAGTTCTCGCTGTTCGCCCAGCCGAGATTGGGTCGGCCAGCCAGTTCGTAGTAATGGACCAGTTCGTGATTGGCTCCTGGGTGAAGCGTATTGAGGCGGAGAAGGGCCTTGTAGAAAGCCACGCTGGCAGCCGAACCGCCGAAGAAGTTGCCCCCATTGGCAAGCTGGGCTCGAGCGAACCAGGCTTCCTGATCGTCGTCATGGAGGGCCAGGAGGTAGTCAAGGGTGGCGATGGCGGCCTTCTTGCGGGCTTCCTGATCGCCCACGTCCGGCAGCAGGCCGCGCTCCTGCATCCGGGCCTTGATGAGTTGCTGCTCCGGGTAACTGGCATGGGCCGCCAGTTCATTCGCCTTCTTCAAGGCGTCTGCCCCGTTGAAGGTCCATTGATCCTGAGCACGGCTGAGGCACCACCAGGCGATGGCACACTGGGGGTCGAAGTGGATGGCGGTCTCGAAGTTGCGGGCCGCCTCCATCCACATGTACGAGTAGAAAAAGGCGAGCCCCTGATCGACGAAGGTCTGGCACTCGGGCGAATCGGTCGACACCCGGTAGTGGTAGACGCTCAGATTGGGCATGACCTTGGCGGGCGGCAGCTTGGTCCGGGGCAGCTTTTCGGGCAGGGCCTTGGGGTCCGCCGGCGCGGGAGCAGGGGGGCTGGCTTCGGGCGGGGTTGCCGTCGGTTCGGCGGGGGCGGTCGGCGTGGCAGGGGCGGTCGGAGCGGCAGGCGTCGTGGGGCCATCCTTATTATCCGCCAAGAGCGGCGAGGATGGCAAACTACAACATGCTCCGATCAGCAAAGCGGCGATGAACCTGCGCATCGTGTTTTCTCCAGCACTCCAGTCTATTGTGGCGGCCTGGCTCCGAACCCCCCAGAGAAAACTGTCTCATCTCTTGGGACGGGCATAGGATGAAGGCGAGGGAACGGTTGCCATACGAGTCCAAGAGGGAGATGCG
>CALLZJ010000319.1 GCA_937858435.1 uncultured bacterium | reverse complement strand
CAGCCGGATCGCCATCCAGCCCGGCCGAACCAGCGGGATCATAGCTTCGCCTTGGGCATCCGTGCGGGCGGTGCCTCGGTGCGTCGACTCGGGCCCCGGGTAGTCCCAGCCCAGATTGGCCTCGGCGACGACATGGATACCGGGGAGCCTTGGCGTAAAATGCAGAAGTCCCGCCTTGGGCTCCCGACCGGCTGTCTCCAGCGGTTGCTCCTGGCCGGCCGGATCGATCACAAAGCGGCGTGGAAAGGTGCTGGGGTCGGGCCCGTGGTCGCTCTCGGGGATCATCATACCGGAGAGCGCTTCGACGGTAATGGGCGTCCCCAGGGCCGCGGGACCTCGGGGCTTCAGCCAGAGGTCGTGGCCCAGCGATACCGGCGGAACTAGGAGCAGGAGCGACCAAGTCACCAGGCCCCGCCTGCATCCGAACAGTGCTCGTGTGGTGCTCATGGACTCAGACATAGGCTTGGGACCAGGCGACGGCAATCGCGGCTCTCCTCGAGGGTCCTTGGTTCAGTTCGCAAGCGAAGGAAGCTGGCATGAAGATTCTTGAATGTGGCGGTCAGCGCGAGGTCGTGGTAGAACGTGCCGACCGCACTGCCGAACAGGTGCGGGCCACGCTTGCCGGTCAGACACTGGCTATTCTCGGCTACGGAACGCAGGGGCGGGCTCAGGCGCTAAATCTGCGCGACAGCGGCTACGAGGTCATCCTCGGACTGCGAAACGGCCCCAGCTTCGATCTCGCTTGCCAGGACGGCTGGCAACCTGGCTACAACCTGCTGACGCTCGACGCGGCCGCCGACCGCGGCATGATCATCTTCTATCTGCTCTCCGATGCCGGACAGAAGGAACACTGGCCCGCTCTGCTGCCCAGGCTGACGCCGGGCAAGACCCTGGTCTTCGCCCATGGATTCAGCATCGTCTACCAGCAACAAACGGGCGTCGTCCCACCTCCTCACGTGGATGTCCTGCTCGTGGCTCCCAAGGGTTCGGGCACAACGCTGCGACGGGGCTTCGTCACCGGTGAGCCTCTCAATGTCGGCTATGCCGTCCATCAGGACCACTCGGAACAAGCCTTGGAGCGATGCTTGGCCCTGTGCCATGCCATCGGCACTGGCAATGCCTTCGCCACGACGCTTCAGCGTGAGGTGATCTGCGACCTGGTTGGAGAGCGTGGCTCCTTACTTGGGGCGATCTACGGCATGTGGCTCGCCCAGTATGAGGTCCTGCGCGACCACGGCCACTCGGCCATCGAGGCCTTCAGCGAGACCGTGGAGGAAGCCACGCAAAGCCTCTACCCGCTGATTGCCGAGAAGGGTATCGACTGGATGTATGCCCATTGTTCGACCACGGCCCAGCGGGGCGCCCTGGACTGGTTTCGGCGCTTTCGCGACGTGCTGCGTCCCGTCTTCGAGGAACTCTACCGCGAGGTGGCCGCGGGCAAGGAGGCCCAACGGGCCCTGGCGACCAACAGTCAGCCCGACTACCGCGAACAGTTGGCCCGTGAGTTGGCCGAGATCGCGGACTCGGAGATGTGGACGACCGGCCGGCTCGTCCGTGGCCTGCGTCCTTAGCCCTTATTCGGGTTCGTTTCGCTTCCGATACCACTTCTCCACCGCGATGACGGGCACGATCAAGAAGCCGGCGAGTGTCGCCTTCGCCCAACCCCAAGCATCGAGCGGACCGGAACTGAAGAGCCGGTGCATGAACGGTAGGTGCACGAAGCCAATCTGCAGCACCAAGAGGAGCCCAATGCCGGCATAAATGGTCCAGTTCGAGAACCAGCCCACATCCCAGATCGCATCCTTCAGCGAGCGGCAGTTGAGTAAGTAGAAGATTTGAAACATGACGATGGTTGTCACGGCCATCGTCTGAGCCTCGGCGAGCGCCACCTCCGCGGAGTTGCCAGGCCGGCTGACGACAAAGTACTCGTAAAGGAAGAGGCCCACCGCCCCAACGGTCATGAGCAGTGCCACGCCCACCGTGCGGATGACGACGAAGCGGCTGAGCAAGGGCTCGTTCGGTTCGCGCGGCCGCCGCCGCATCACGTTGGGTTCGCGCGCTTCGAAGGCCAGTGGCAGGGCGAGCGCTACCGTGGCCACCAGGTTGATCCACAGGATTTGTACGGGCAAGGCGGGGAGGAGCGGCTCGCCGTCGATGAAGGGGAAGAACATGACGGCCACGAGCACGACCAGCGCTTCACCGAGGTTCGTGGGCAAGACGAAGGCCAGGGCCTTGATCAGGTTGTCGTAGACGTGTCGTTCTTCCTCGACGGCAGCCACGATCGAGGCGAAGTTGTCGTCGGTGAGCACGACGTCGGCTGCCTCCCGGGCCACAGCCGTGCCGACCTTGCCCATGGCCACGCCGATGTTGGAGCGCTTGAGTGCGGGGGCATCGTTGACGCCGTCGCCGGTCATGGCCACGACATGGCCTCGGGACTGCAGGGCTTCTACCAGTCGCAGCTTGTGCTCGGGAGCCACCCGGGCGAAGACCGCAGTCCCAGCGGCGGCGTCGGCGAGATCGCTCACCGAAGTCATGGCCGCCAACTCCCGGCCTGTGAGCGCCCGGCCTTCGCCCAGCAGACCCAGTTCCCGGGCGATCGCCACGGCCGTCCCCTGGTGGTCCCCGGTGATCATCTTGACCGCAATGCCCGCTTCCTGGCATTCCCGGATTGCGGCCAACGCTTCGGGCCGGGCCGGATCGATCATCCCCTGGAGGCCCAGCAGTTCGAATCCCGATTCCAAGATGTTGGGCACGAGGGTCTGTTGGCCTGTCTCCGGCCGCTTACGGGCAAAGGCGAGAACCCGCA
>CALLZJ010000318.1 GCA_937858435.1 uncultured bacterium | reverse complement strand
GGACTGCCGCCCCAGACCGAGTCGGCCCCCCAGGGGATGCGATCGGGCCCCGCCGTGAGCAGCATCTGCCCAAGCATGTGCATGCAGAGCGTCGGGTCGTACTGGCTGGTCATGCCGAACGTGGCACCCAGTTCGAAATAGACGTTCTTGATCTCCGGGTTCCGCTTCAGGAAGCGGAAGATCTCACTGCACCAGGGAATCTCTTGCGGATCGTCGGTCTTGGGGTCGACGATCTTGTCCTCCTGCGGCCCGCGGCCCTGAGCCATCCAGCTCAGTCCCAGCCGTCTGAAGCCACGAAAGCCCGAGTGGTAGACGATGAAGTTGAGATCGGGCCAGTCCTTGGCCGCCTTCTCGATATCGTGGGGCAAGCAACCCCGCTCGTTGAACGCACTGAGCGGCAGACCCTTATGGAAGCAGAGGTTCTTGATCCCCAGCTTTTGGGTCCGCTCCCAGAACGGATAGATGGTCTTTTCGTCATCCGCCCGCCAGAACTTCTCGCCCAGCTCGGCCCCCGTGTACATCTTCCAGGCGTCGACCTTCAGTTCCTTCACCTGCCGCTCCAGTTCCTCCATCTCCTTGGGCCCGAGGTTGGGACGCAAGAGGCCATGCGACAGCACCCGCTGACTGCCCGCCAACTCGTTGACGTAACGGCGGGTCTCAACCATCTGGTCGGGCGGCAGTGGGTTCTTGTCCCAGGTGCGGGTCGGCACGCCGGAGATCACCGCCATCACCGTGTCGCTGTCGCCAAAGAGCTCCTTGACGTAGTGAACGCGGTTGAGCAGGTCCAAGGCCTCCTCGGTCGACTTGGCCCCGGGCCGCAGCATAGTGAAAAAGGTCTGCACGGCCCTGCCGTCCGGCGTGGTGTCGTACCATTGCCGGCTCACGTCGACGTGGTGCGTCTGCACGTCGAAGACGAACTGGTTCTTGGGCCAACGCTCGGCGAAGGCGTCCTGGTCGAGCAACTCATCCGGATGGACGTCGTAGCTCTGGCCGTAAACCTCGTTGAGGGCGATGAGGGCGGCCGCCATTCCCGACCCGGTGCGGAGGAAGTGCCTGCGGCTGAGCCCTTGCTTCTGGGCCGCCCGCTCCGCCAGCTCCAGGCAGCGCTGTTCATACTGCCTCTGCTGGGGCGACTGGGGCGGCGGCACGAACTCCTCATTCGACACGATCCGGCTGGCGATCGGCAACTGCTCGGGCAGATGGGCGTCGACTTCGCACTTGCGCTTCCACATGACAGCAGGCTCCTGAGGGCCAAGGTAGGTGCCCCAGGCAACGGGCTTGGCTCGGCGGCCGAGCACGAAGCCACTTTGGGCCTGGGGGCTGGTCCTGGGGGATTTCTGGATGTTAGCAGAACCGATGGGCCGCTTCGGGTCAAGCGCCCTGTCACCGCATCGGCCGGCCCGCCGGGCTACTTGTGCTGCCAGCGGTCGTCGGGTTCCAGCACTTTCCGAGCGGCGGCCCCGTCGAGCCAGGCCCGAGCGGCAGCATCGTCACGCAAGTACGCATCCCAAAAGGCGGTCGACAGGGCCAGGATCGCCCGATGGTGATTGGGATTGCGTGGGAGCCGATCGCCGGGCAAGCCTCGATCGGTGAAGGCAGAGTGCTCGGCCTCGTGCAGCAACAGTTCGTATTTGCTCCCGGAGGGCAGCGCCGGATAGACGCCAAGCCGGGACTTCAGGTCGGCATCGCCGATCGGAGCCAGGTCGCGGGTGCCGGTCATGAGCAGCCAAGGGATGGCCACCTGCCCGAAGGCGCGGCCGGCGTCCCCCACTCGTGGGCAACTTGGGCTCATGATGACCGCCGCCTTGATTCGCCCATCGATGAGCGATGGCCCGACGGGAAACCGCTGCCCGCTCACCGCCTGGGTGGTGACGGCTCCGAACGAGTGGCCCGACATACCCAGCCGAGTCAGGTCGAGCCGGCCGGCGAGCAGATGTCCTTTCTCGGCCTGCCATTTCTCGAGCTGGTTGATGAGCACGGGTACGTCTCCCGTCCGCAGCCGGAAGTTCTCGGCATTGGCGGCCCGCCGCATCGCACTCATGCGCTGCGCAAGGGGCTGGTCCTTCCAGACCGAATCGTCGCTGCCGGGATGCTGGAGGAAGACCACGACGTAGCCCCGCCTCGACCAGTGGATGCCGAGGTAGGCGTTGCCCTCCCGATTGCCGCCCAGGCCATGGCTGAAGAGGACCACTGGAGCGGGTTCCGTGGCGGCCGGCAGGTAGACGCGGATCGGCAGGGCCCGAGTGCGGGCGGAGTCAGAAACTTCAAGATCGTGATGGACGGTGCCGCCTGGCGGGAGAGTTAGGGGATCGTAGTCCCCCAGGGGAGGCAGGTGGGCCAGGCTCAGCCCGGCCAGGAGACCGAGAGACAGGCAAAGACGGCTCATGAGCAGCGCTCCAGGGCGGTGGCGGAGAGTGCAGTCACTCTTACCCCGAAGCCGGTCGAGAGTTTCGCCTGGAGATGAGGGAACTTAGTCTTCCACACCCGCGACACTGAGGGCGGGGTCGGCTTCCAGTTCCTTGACGATGAGCTGGTTGAGGCCGAGTGCGGCATACTTGGCCGCCACCTGGATGGCGTTCATGATGGCCACGCTGCCCGAGGCTCCATGGCAGATGATGCAGATGCCGTCGACACCCAGGAGCGGGGCGCCGCCATGCGAGCTGTAGTCGTAGCGGTCGACGAGGTTGGCAATGGACTGCTTGGCGAGCGGCAGTTCCGTCTTGAGCGAAGTGAATAGCTCTTCGCTAACCTTCTTCATCATGAACTCGAACAGGCCTTCGCAGACCTTGATGATGACGTTGCCGGTGAAGCCATCGCAGACGACGACGTCGCAGACGCCCTTCTGGAGGTCGCGGCCCTCGACGTTGCCGATGAAGCGGTCGCTCAGGTGGCTGCTATCGAAGATGGCCTTGGTTTCCTTGGCCAGGTCGTGCCCCTTCTGGTCCTCGCTGCCGATATTCATGAGGCCGATGGTGGGGGCGCTCTTCTTGTAGACGTACTTGGCGAAGATGGAGCCCATGACGCCGTACTGGAACAGGTGCATGGGCTTGGGGTGGACGTTGGCGCCGACGTCGAGCATGACGCAGGGGCCCTTGAGGGTGGGCATGGAGGCGGCGATGCCAGGCCGGCTGACGTGCGGCAGGAAGCGGCGCAGGCGCAGGCCACCGGCCACGACGGCTCCGGTGTTGCCAGCCGAGACAATGGCCTCGACCTTGTGCTCGGCCATGAGCTGCCAGCAGCGAACGATGGAGGAGTCGGGCTTCTTGCGCAGGGCGACGACGGGCGAGTCTTCCATGGAGACAATCTGGCTG
>CALLZJ010000317.1 GCA_937858435.1 uncultured bacterium | reverse complement strand
TGCTCACGTCCATCCCACCGCCTCGTCTGGAGGAACGCCATGCCTGCCGTCCATCGCCGTGACTTTCTCGCCGCCACTTCCGCCGGTGCCGCCGGCGCTCTGACTCTGCCCGCCGCCGTGTACGGCCGGGTCCTCGGGGCCAACGAGCGGATCGGCGTCGCCTTCCTGGGCACGGGGCTGCGCTGCAACGACCACATCACCGTGGTCAATCGGATCAAGGCCGAGAAGAAGAGCGTTGAGCTCGTCGGTGTTTGCGACGTGTGGGACGGCAACGACCAGATTCGCCGGGGCCTGTACTATTCCGCCCAGCGCTGCGGCCTCGATCCCGCCGACCAGAAGCACGTGACCAAGGACTACCGGCGGCTGCTCGACCTGCCCGAGGTCGACGTGGTCTGCATTGCCACCCCGGACCACTGGCACGCCAAGATGGCGATCGACGCCGCGGCCGCGGGCAAGGATGTCTTCTGCGAAAAGCCCATGACCCGGACCATCGACGAAGCCCACGCCGTCGTCGATGCCATGCAGAAACACCAGCGCGTGATGACCGTGGGCGTGCAGTCGATGGCCGATCCCACCTGGATGCGGGCCTATGACCTGATCAAGGCCGGCAAGATCGGCCACGTGGCCCAGGCCCAGACGAGCTACTACCGCAACTCGATTGCCGGGCAGTGGCGAACGTACAAGCTGACGCCAGACATGAACCCGAAGACCGTCGACTGGGACCTGTTCCTGGGGCACCAGTTCAGCGTCATGCCCGGCGTGCCGCTCGCTCCTCAAGTGCCCTTCGACCGGGCCATCTACGGCCAGTGGCGTTGCTACTGGCCCTTTGGCGGCGGCATGTTCACGGACCTGTTCGTCCATCAGACCACCCACCTCATCGCGGCCATGGGCGTGCGTTATCCGGCCCGGGTCGTGGGGGCGGGCGGCATCTTCCTCGAATACGATGGCCGGGACGTACCCGACGTGGCCACGGTCGTCGCCGACTATGACGAAGGGTGCCAGCTCATCATCACGGCCACCATGATCAATCGCTATCCGATCGAGGAAGTGATTCGGGGCCGGCTCGGGACGATCAAGTTCGTCAAGGGCGGGTTCGAGATCATTGCCGACAACCCCAGTGGTGGACCGGGCATGCCGCCGCGGCTGGAGGATCGCATCCGGGGTGAGTTCGTGGATTGCAAGCCGCCCCAGGGCCCGCATGCCGACACGCATGCCCTTTGGGAGAACTTCCTGGAGTGCTGCCGGTCGCGCAGCCGCGAGACCTTGAGCACGCCCGAGTTGGGAGCGGCGGCCTTCACCACGGTCATGCTCGGCGTGCACAGCTACCGCGAAGGGCACGTCTTCCTCTGGGATAAGGAACGCCGCAAGATGCTGCCCGGCAACGGTTCCTGGTCGGAAGGCTGGGAAAAGCGGAGCCAGGCCCGGGGCAAGCCGAACAACATCATCGGCTGGGAGGCCGGCGAGACAGGCAACACCTTCGTGCCGCCCGACTACATGAAACTGGCCGGCCCCTGGGTCGATGGCCGCGACCCCGCCGGAAGCTAGTTTCAGCGGATACAGAGTCTGCCGCGCATGCAGAAAGGGGGCCGGTCGCTGGGACCGAGCCCCCTTGGGCGTTAAGCGGGCTGGGCGAACGCGCTAGTTGCAGCCGCAGCAGGACGAGAGGCGGACGCGGATGCGCCGCGGACCGCAATCGTTGCAACTGCCACACACGGGCACCTGCACCGTCTCGGTGTAGGCTTCCCATTCAGTGACCTGAACAGTCCGGGTCATGGTCTTTGGCTTGAGGTCATAGACAGTGCGGGTGCCGGTCTTCTGTTCGGTCTTCCACACGCACACCTGGACCTCGATCTCCTTCTCTTCGCGGACCATGTTGCAAACCTGGCGGGTGCCCGTCCGGGTTTCGGTCTTCCACGTGCAGACCGGCACTTCGACTTCGCGGGTCTCCGGCACCATCTTGCAGACCTGGCGGACGCCCTTGCGCTGTTCGGTCCGGTAGGTGCAGACCGGCACGTCGACTTCGCACGTCTCCGGGACCAGCTTGCAGACCGGACGCGTACCCTTGCGCGCTTCCGTCTTCCAACGCGTCACCGGCACCTGGACTTCCTTCTGCACCGGCACGGACCGCATCACCGTCCGCGTCACGGGCTGCATCTCGACGACCCGCTGGCACACGGTCCGGGTCGTGCAGCCGTCGGCACAGGTGACCGTCACCGGCACCGTCTTGCACACCGGCACCTGGCACGTGACGGTCTCGGGCTCGCAGCGGTAGGTGGTCACCCTGCGGGTTTCCATCACGGTCTCGGGCACGCAGACGTTGAAGGTGCATTCTTCAGTCGTCATCACCTTCTTGTAGCGCGTGATCGTCTGGCGGCGGGTTTCCGACTGGGGCACGCACACGTTGAAGGTGTACTCTTCCGTGGTCATCACCGGCTTGTAGGTCGTGACGGTCTGCTTCTTGGTCGAGTGCACGGGAATGCACACGGTGTACTGGAACTCCTCGGTCTTCGTCTCGGGCCGGCAGGTGTACACCTTCTGCTTCCGCGTCTCGGTCGCAGGCACGCACACGGTGTAGGTGTACTGCTCTTCTCGGGCCACCCGCTCGCAGACGGTCTGGGTGATCTCACGCTCCTTGGTGACAGGCCGATAGCGGGTCACCACCCGCTCAACGGTCTGCGGCGCCGCGGCCGTCGCCGAGGGCGTGCTGCTCGCACTCCAGCCCTCGTTCGAGGGGGTGGCGCAGACGAAGCCCGTAGCACACGTGCTGCCCGTGATGACGCTGGAGCACGGCGCGCAACTGCTGCTGCGCCGGCCGCCGAAGGCCTCAGCCGATGTCGACACGGCCAGACACGCTCCCAATGCCGCCAGCACGCCGACTGTTCTCCAGACACTCCGAACCATGGATGCAACTCCTTCGATGAAAGGCCACCCTTAGCCCGTAACTTGGGATAAGGACATAGCCTGGCTAGTCTAGGAAGGACGTTCTACGGGGCAGGACGCCCAAGCGACAAGGTACATTTTGACTCCCTTGTCCATTTTAGCTGACGGTCATAGGGCCAAGTCAGCTCGGGCGGAGCGCTTCCGGCGTCGGACCAATCGCGGCTGAAGGGGGTGGGGCCGGGGCGAGCGGCATTCGGAGAGTGAACTTGGTGCCATGCCCGGGGGCGCTTTCAACCTGAACGGTGCCCCCGTGGGCCTCGACGATCCGGAGCATGAGTGGCAGCCCCAGGCCAGAACCGCCCGAACGGGTCGTGAAGAACGGCTCGAAGATCCGCTGGCGGACTTCGGGCGGCATCCCTGCTCCCGTATCGATCATCTCGATGCGGACCGCATCCGGCTCGGCGGCGGCCTGGATCGTGAGTGTCCCACCGTGCGGCATGGCCTGCACCGCATTGAGCAGCAGGTTTAGCAGTCCTTGCTTAATCAGCTCCCGGTCCAACTCCAGCAGGGGCAGGTCCGAGGGTAGGAAGCAGTTGACATCGATGTTGGCCTGCCGGGCGCTCGGGCCGTAGAAGTCGATCAGTTCGTCGATCAACTCCCCGAGGCGCGTCGGCACGCGCTGCAGGTCCCGCAATTGGGCGAAGCGGAGGAAGTCGTTGGACAGGTCGGCCAAGCGCTGGCATTCCATGCGCAGCTTCAGCGTCCGCTGGAGCGCCTTGCGTTCGCGCGAGGTCTCCGGCGGGCTGAGGTCTTCGGCCAGCAGTTGCAGGTTGATGCTGAGCGTGCTGACGTGGTTCTTAATCTCGTGCAGCAAGTGGCCGGCGAGCTGGGCCAGCTCGGCATAGCGGTCGCCAACGGCTTGTCGTGACGCAGCCATAGACCTTGGGGGTGCTGAGCCAGGGCCCTCGTCAGACCGCACGACCGGCTAGCGCCGGGCCGGTGCCCGGCGCCCGCCCCCGCTGCTGCTCCCTTCCCCCCCCCCCCGAGGCGGGGGCGGATCGGCGGGGGCCCCCCCCGGTTTTCCGCGCCCCCCCCTTCGGGACAGCTTGACCCGATCCTGGGCGTCGATGGCAATGACTTTGACTTGCATGCGATCGCCGACGCGGACCACGTCTTCGACCCGACCGACGTACTTGTCGTCAAGCTCGGAGATGTGGCACAGGCCGTCGCGGCCCGGGACGATCTCGACGAAGGCTCCGAACTCCTTCACCGACGTGACCTTACCATCGTAGATCTTGCCGATCTTGACCTCTTCCGTGATCGCTTCGACCTTGAGGCGAGCCTGCTCGGCGGCGTCCGCACTCATGGAAGCGATCGTCACCGTGCCGTCGTCGTTGATGTCGATCTGGGCGCCGGTCTGCTCTTGGATGCCCTTGATGTTCTTGCCGCCGGGGCCAATGAGCAGGCCAATCTTCTCGGGGTTGATCTTGACCTGGAGCAGACGCGGGGCGTTGCGGCTGATCTCCGCCCGGGGGAAGCGAATGGTGCTGAGCATGGACTTGAGGATGTCGATGCGGGCTTCCCGGGCCTGTTCGAGGGCGCCGCGGATGATCTCTTCGCTGATGCCCGCGATCTTGAGGTCGAGCTGAATCCCGGTGATGCCGCGCCCGGTACCCGCCACCTTGAAGTCCATGTCGCCCAGGTGGTCCTCGTCACCCATGATGTCCGTGAGCAGGATGAAGCGATCGCCTTCCTTGACCAGGCCAATGGAGATGCCGGCGAGCGGATCGCTGATGGGCACGCCCGCGTCCATGAGGGCGAGCGTGGCGCCGCAGACCGTGGCCATGCTGCTGGAGCCGTTGGACTCCATGATGTCCGAGACAACGCGAATGGTGTAGGGGAACCGGTCGGCCGGGGGGATGATGGGCTTGATGCTGCGTTCGGCCAGGGCACCGTGGCCGATTTCCCGGCGGCCCGGGCCGCGGATCGGCCGGCATTCCCCGACGCTGAACGGCGGGAAATTGTAGTCGAGCATGAACTTCTTGCTGTATTCCTCGCCGAGCCCATCCACGCGCTGCTCGTCGGAGGTGGTGCCCAGCGTGGTCGTGACCAGGGCCTGAGTCTCACCGCGCTGGAAAATGGCCGAGCCGTGCGTCCGCGGCAGGACGTCCACTTCGCACCAGATGGAGCGAATCTGCTTGGGCGACCGACCGTCGATCCGCTGGCCGTCCAGGATCAGTTCGCGGACCACGCGCTGTTCCAGCTCGTCGAAGGCGGCGGCGGCATGGTTCGGCTCCCCATCCTTGGGCGGGAACTCGGCGAGAACCTGGTCCTTGAGTTCCTTGACCTTGGCGGCCCGGTCATGCTTGCCCGCGGTCTGCTTGGCCGTTCGCAGGGCGCTCTTGTACTTGGCGGCGAGCGTCTCGGCCAGCGGGTTGACCGGCGCCGGCGGATAGGGCAGCGACGAAATGCCCTTGAGCTTCCGCAACTCGGCGATCATCTCGATGATCGTGCGAATCTGCTCATGCGCGAACTGGATCGCATGGAGCATGTTCTCTTCGGTCATCTCCTTGGCGAAGCCCTCGATCATGGCCACGGCATCGGTCGTGCCGGCCACAACCAGGTCCAGGTCGCTCTCTTCGAGTTGAGCCTGGGTCGGCAGGACCACGAATTCGTTGCCGATGCGGCCCAGGCGCACCGAGCCGGTCGGGCCCTGGAAGGGGACGTGGGACACGCTGAGGGCGGCGCTGGCGCCGATCATGGCCAGCACGTCGGGATCGTTCTCGCGGTCGGCCGAGAGCACGACGGCCATGACCTGCACTTCGTTGGTGTAGTTGGACGGGAAGAGCGGACGAATGGGCCGATCGATGAGGCGCGACGTCAGGATTTCCTTGGTCGTGGGCCGGCCTTCGCGCTTGATGAAGCCGCCCGGGAACTTGCCCGCGGCGTAGGTCTTTTCCCGGTAATCGACGATCAGCGGGAAGAAGTCGCGTGATTCGTCGACTTCGCCTTCGACGGCGGCCACGAGCACGACCGTGTCACCATACCGGACCATCACGGCGCCGTGGGCTTGCT
>CALLZJ010000316.1 GCA_937858435.1 uncultured bacterium | reverse complement strand
CCGCGCTGGTTCCCGCGCCGGCCGAGCGCTTGGACTGATAGTAGGCCTGAGTGAGCAGGTCGTCGCCGAGCAGTCCCAGGTCGAGGATGAGCCGGCTCAGGCGATTCTTGAGGAAGGAGTAGGCGGGGATCGCCAGGACGGAGAGGAAGATGCCGACGAGAGTGGCGTTGAGGGCATGGGAGATGCCGCGGGCCAGCTTGTCAGCCTGGGGCGAGCCGCCCCGTCCCAGCTCGCCGAAGGTGGCGATCATGCCCGCCACGGTGCCGACCAGGCCGATGAGAGGCCCGAGCGTGCCGAGGATGGCGACGTAGGAGAGCAGATGGTCCTGCCGGGCCCGGAGGTTTTCGAGCATGGCGGCGGCAGCGTCGCGGGCCTCTTCCAGTCCATACTGCAAGCGGGCCATGCCGGCCGTCATCACCTTGCCGAACAGCGAGCCCTCCTGGCTCACCGCCTCGAAGGCTTCCTTGTACTTGCGTTCGTTGATGAGCGTTTCCAGTTCGTCGACCAGGCCCAGCGGCATGAGTACGGGGGTGCGCAGCTCCAGGGCGAGCCAGACCAGGAGGGCGATGAACACCACGTAGCAGACAATCAGAATCCAGCCCGTGACCGAGAAGAAGAGGAACTCGATCATGGGCGAGCCGGATGCACGCTCAGCGGGGGGCGTGGGCTGCGCCGCCGCCAGGGGCGCGGGTGCTGCCGGAGCCGGGGCGGCGGGAGCCGTGGCGGCCGTGGGGCTGGGGACGGCGGCCGGGGCCGTGTTGTCCTGGGCCGCAGCGCTCCCGGGTATTGCCAACCACAAGCCGAGCCACAGCCCAAGGGGCCATCCCGCCAGCCTCCAAAACCCAGCCATGCGGACTCCTTCCCCACGAACCACCCCGAAGCCATGCTGACGGCCCGGAGACGAGCGGCAAGAACAGGCTCCCAGCATGCAGCCTCAGAGGGAGGATGTCAAGCTCCCCCCGGCTTGCGCCTGCAGGTTGGCTCCAGGACGCCGCCGCCGACAGCGGAGCGTGCCGGAGGCCAAAGGCCGGAGTCGGAGTCGAACCGACCAGAGTGCGTGTGACGGCACCCACAACGGGTTTGCAGTCCGCGGGGGGCACCCGCCCCCTCGTCCGGCCGAATGAGAGCTTGGCAGCCGCTAGTCGCTCCTTTCAAGCAGCGTGCTGGTCAGCCAGCCCTTGCGGGCAATCCAATAGAACATGGCGACCGGCATCACGGCCAGCCCGATCAGGCAGGAGATGAACAGAAGGAGGCTGCTCGTGGGGGCGTCCACCTCATACGTGCCGCCAAAGAAGTTCATCCCAAAGAAACCGGTCAGGAAGGTCAGCGGGGCGAAGAGCACCGTCACGACGGTGAGCGTCCGCATGACCTCGTTCAGCCGATTCGACGTCGTCATCATGTAGGAATCCATGGCACTGACGGCCATGTCCCGCAGTCCCTCGACAATCTCATGCAGCCGGACGACGTGATCGTAGACGTCCCGAAAGTAGACGCGCTCCTCGGTCGCGATGACGGCGAAGCCATCCCGGGCCAGCCGGTTCAGCGTTTCCCGCAGGTAGCTCAGGATGCGGCGGAGCCGCAGCAGCGTGCGGCGGAGCTGGAAGATGCGGCCAATGACCTGGGGCTCGGCACCGCGGAAGATCTCCAGTTCGAGATCGTCGACTTCATCGTCCAGGCCGTCGACGACGAGCATGTACTCGGAGACGATCTTGTCGAGGAGGAGATAGAGCACGTGGTCGGGACCGGGGCGGAAGCGATGCTGGCCATCCTGGCGGCACTGCTCCCACAGAGAGTCCAGAGCCGGGATGGGAGCTTCGTGCAGGGTCACCAGGTACTGGCGGCCCAGGAAGACGTCCAGCTCTTGCTGATTCAAGGTGCAATCGGGTTGGAGGCTCAGGGCATCGCAGACCAGGTACAGGTAGTCGCGCCAGTCGTCGACGCGGGACAGATGGGCCTCTTGCAAGGCGTCTTCGATCGCCAGGGGGTGGAAGCGGAACTGCTCCTGGAGCAGGGCTTCGATGGCGGGCCGTTCGGCAGCGCTCCAGGTGGCGTCGATCCAGACCGTGTGGCCCGGCTCGGCGAGCAGCGCGGCCAGTTCGCTCTGGGGTGGGTCGCAGCGGACGGTCCCATCGGCATGCCGCACGAGCACTCGGATCATGAGAAAACCTCAAATGAATGGCGAAGCGACGCGTGGCAGTGATTATAATCTGGCCCAGTTCGTCCTGCCTTCCCTGGCTGCTTGCGAAGGTGTGCATCATGACCCGAATTCGCTTCCTGGGTGTGTGGCTTGTCGTCTTTCTGGCGGGTGGCGCCTGGCTGTGGGGCCAGGAGCCGCAGCGCCGGCCGACCACGCCCACCGCGCCGTCCCGCACCACGGTTCAGACGCCGGGGCCAAACCCGACCGTTCCGACGCCCACGCGGACACAGCCCACGCGGCCGCGAACGACGACGCCGCGCCCCACGACCACGACCGGTCCGACGACGCCGACGGCCACGACTCCCGAAGTGCCGCTCGCCCCGGTCCCCGTGGGGGCGGAGCTGGAAGCGTTCCTCATCAATATGACCGCCCGCAACATCGGCCCGGCCTCCATGTCCGGACGCATCACCAGCCTCGCCATCGACCCCCGCCGGTCCAGCACGCTCTATGCCGGCAGCGCCTCGGGTGGACTCTGGCGCTCGATGAATCATGGCCTGACCTGGTCCCCCATCTTCGAAAGGGAAGGGAGCTCTTCGGTAGGCGACGTGGCGGTCGCCCCCTCCGACTCGAGCGTGCTTTGGGTCGGGACGGGAGAGCCGAACGCGCGCAACAGCGTGACCTGGGGGGACGGGGTCTACCAGTCGACGGACGGCGGCCGGACCTGGAAGCATCGGGGACTCGAGGATAGCCATCACATTGGCCGGGTAGTCATCGATCCCCGCGACCCGCAGACTGTTTACGTGGCGGCCCTGGGCCACTTCTGGGGGCCGAACGCCATGCGTGGCATCTTCAAGACCAGCGACGGCGGCGAGACCTGGAAGCACATCCTCGAACTGGGACCCGACTGCGGCTGCGTCGATCTGCTCATCCATCCCGAGCAGCCGGACACGCTCATCGCCGCCGCCTACGGCGTCCGGCGCGACGGCTTCTCGGGCGGCAACCCCGCCATGCAGTTCCACGAGCGCGCGGGATTCTACAAGACCACGGACGGCGGGCAGAATTGGACGCGGCTCACGTCGGGGCTGCCGACCGCCAAGTTTGGCCGCTCGGGCCTGACCGTCTGCCTGAGCAAGCCCAACATCGTCTATGCCATCATTCAGACGGAACGGACCAACATCCGCGCCCTGGCGGGGCAGGGGTCGCGGGAGAACGCCGACGCCGAGACGGGCGGCGTCTTCCGCTCCGACGACTTCGGCACGACCTGGAAGAAGATCAATGACCTCAACCCTCGGCCGTTCTATTTCAGCAAGATTCGCGTCGACCCCAGCAACGACCAGCGAGTCTGGGTGCTGGGCATTTCCCTGTTCGCTTCAGCGGACGGGGGCAAGACCTTCCGTGCCGATGGGGCCCCAAGGGTTCATGCCGACTTCCACGCCCTGTGGATCGACCCGGCCAATCCGGAGCGGCTGCTCGTGGGCTGCGACGGCGGCGTCTACCAATCCCACGACCGAGGCCGGACCTGGGGCTTCTGCGGTACCTTGCCTTTTCCCAATTTCTAGGGGGACGCCGCCGAAGGCGGGCGCCCCTACGGGGTCTAGGGCGCCCGGAAGGACAGGGGCTTTGGGGGGGGGCCGCCCAACCCCCGCCATGGGCTGGGGATCGGCAACCACGAATGGCTGCGGATCGGCGGCGGTGACGGCTTCTACTGCCAGGTCGACCCCACCGATTGGACCACGGTCTACGGCGAGTCACAGTATGGGGTCTTGTTCCGCGTCAACGTGGCGACGGCCGAGACCAAGTTCATCCGCCCCCCGCCTCCGAGCCGGGGCGTGACGGTTCGCTACAACTGGTCGTCGCCGATCCATCTCTCGCCGCACAATCCGCGTACGGTCTACTATGCCGGGAACTACCTGTTCCGATCGTTGGACCGGGGCGACAACTGGCAGACCATCAGCCCCGACCTGACCCGGGGCGCGCCCGGCACGATCACGACGATTGCTGAGTCGCCGCGGGTGCCGGGCGTCCTCTGGGTGGGCACCGATGATGGGAAGCTCTTCCTGCCGCGGGAGGCAGGCATCAGTGGGATCGCCTTGACCGAGCGGCTGCCCGGCCCCGGGACGCGGACCATCAGCCGGGTCGAGCCGTCGCCGTTCGAGGCCGCGACCTGCTACGTCACGGTGGACCGGCATCGCAACGACGACTATCGGCCCTATGTCTACAAGACCACGGACTATGGGCAGAACTGGACCCCGTTGCATGACACGCTGCCGGCCAATGGTTCGGTACACGTCATTCGGGTCGACCGGATCAACCGGGAGTTGCTCTATCTCGGCACGGAGTTTGGCCTGTTCGTGAGCCTGAACGACGGGGCGAACTGGACCCGGTTGCGTGGGAACCTGCCGACCGTGGCCTTCCATGACCTGGTCGTCCATCCGCGGGAGCGGGAACTCGTGATGGCCACCCATGGCCGGGGGGTGTGGATCATGGACGCGGCGCCGCTGCAGCAGGCGACCCCCGAACTGTTCGGGGCCCGGGCCTTCCTGCTCGATCCCAAGCCGGCCGTCGCCTTCCGTCCCCGGCTGGCCCCCAACTCGACCGGGGCCGGCAACTACTTCGCTCCCAACCCGCCTGCCGGTGCCGTCATCACTTACCACCTGCGCGACAAGCTAGTCGACCCGGCCAAGATCGTCATCACGGACGCCCTGGGCACGGTGATGGCCGACCTCGGGGGAAGCTCCGAACCCGGGCTGCACAACGTCACTTGGTCGCTGCGGCAGCGGCTGAGCACGGCCCCGCCGGGAGCCACGCGGACGGCGGCCCAGGCCCAGCGGCGGACGGTGTTCGTGCCGGCCGGGGATTACGTGGTCACCCTGCTGGTGGACGGCAAGGAGGTCATGCGCAAGAAGCTACGAGTCGAGGCGGATGAGAGTCTGCAACAGGGCACCCTGACCGCTGACGACGACGACGAGGACCTGGGCGACGAGGGCATGAAGGAAGACGGCCCAGCGGCTGGCGTCGGGAGCGGCGTTCGATAGAATCTCAGGGAAGCCGTCCCTCTTTCGGAGCAGCCCGGTCATGCGGACTTGGTTCCATAACGTCTACCAGGCCGTCACCACGGTCGCCCAGGGCATGTACATCACGCTCTGGTACTTCTTCCAGACCTACAAGCGCAAGGCCTTCACGCAGCTTTACGAGTATCCCGAACTGCCCGTGCCGGTGAAGCCCCGCTACCGCGGCTTCCATCGCTTCGACCTGTCGACTTGCATCGGCTGCGACAAGTGTGCTCGGGCCTGCCCGGTGGACTGTATCTATATCGACAAGATCAAGAACCCGGTCGGCAAGGGCTTCCGCGTCAACGGGTTTAAGATCGACTACGGCAAGTGCATCTTCTGCGCTCTGTGTGTCGATCCCTGTCCGGTCGATTGCATCTTCATGGGCTCGAACTTCGATCTGTCCTGCTTCAGCCGGGATGGGTTGGTGGTGGACTTTGCCCGGCTGCCGCTCGACGTGGCCTGGGGCCAGGCGACGCTGAACCCGACGGCGGTGGCGGCCTCGAAGCTGCAGGCGGAACCGGTCTGGGTGAAGCCGCCGGATCCGCCGCCGCCCCCCAAGCCCGCGGCCAAACCGGCCGGCGAGGCGGCGCCCCCCGAGACGAAATCCTAGCCTGCTTCCGTCCGTTGCCGTTCCTTCGAGCCCGTTCTCCCGAGCCCTGGCATCACGCACATGACCACGCTGCTTGGCTACACGCTGCTCTTCAGCTTTGTGGGCTTCATCTTCATCCTGCTGCACCTGCTGCTGGGCAAGCTGATCCGCCCCGCGCGGCCCGAGCCGGAAAAGATGAGCATCTACGAGTGCGGTGAGCCGACCGTGGGCTCCGCCTGGATCCAGTTCGACCTGCGGTTCTACGTCGTAGCCTTGTTGTTCGTCATCTTCGACGTGGAAATGGTCTTCTTCTTCCCCTGGGCAGTGGTGTATGGCAAGCTCAACGCCCTGGCGAACCCGGCGACCCATCAGACCGCGACGGCGGCCCAGTACGATGCGCTGGTGAGTTCCCTGGTGCCCAACGTGCCGGCTGGGACGGTGATCGAGCCGGCGGTCGCCAATCAGATGGCCTGGCTGGCGTTCGTGGACATCATCATCTTCTTCGCCGTGCTGCTCATGGGGTTTGCTTACCTGTGGAAGCGTGGCGACCTGGATTGGGTGCGGTCGACGGCAGCGGAGAGCGGCCACAAGCCGCCACCGATTCCTGAGCGCCGGTGGGGCGAGGCACCGCCAGCCCCCGAGCCGGCGGGGACGGCCCTGGCCCACTAGCCGATTTCGGCCGGTGGCAGCGGAGAGATTCCCAGGCTGGCCGACGTGGGCTGGCAGAGCGTAGAGGAGTGCCAGAGATGGGTCTGCTGGAAGGCGCGTTCGAAGAGGGCGTGATCACCACGTCGCTGGAACAGGCGATCAACTGGGCGCGCGAATCGAGCATGTGGCCGATGACGTTCGGGCTGGCCTGCTGTGCCATCGAGATGATGGCGACGGGTGCGAGCCGCTTCGATATCGACCGCTTTGGGGCGGGTGCGTTTCGGGCCACGCCGCGCCAGGCGGACCTAATGATCGTGGCGGGCACGGTGAATTACAAGATGGCGAGCCGGGTCCGTCGGCTCTACAACCAGATGCCCGACCCCAAGTTCGTCATCGCGATGGGGGCCTGCACCTGCGGCGGCGGGCCCTACTACAAGTACGGCTACAACGTCGTCAAGGGCGTGGACCTGGTGGTGCCGGTGGATGTCTACGTGCCTGGCTGCCCGCCGCGGCCAGAAGCCCTGCTCGAAGGACTCATGCGCATCCAGGACAAGGTGCGGGCAATGCGGCACCTGACCAAGGGGCAACCGCTGGACAACCTCGTGCCGGCCCGCACCGGTCGGGTGAAGCTGCCGCCCGAACTGGAGACGCTGGAGAAGGCCAACGAATTCGTCAAGCGGAACAAGGAAGCGGCGGCCCCGGGCAAGGCCTAGGTCGGTCGCAGCCGAACGGCACTAAACACCGACGCCGCCGTCCCCGGACTTCCGAGGCGGCGGCGTGATCGTTGGTTGGACCGGACTTTAGACCGAGTACGAACTGCCGCAACCGCAGGTCGTCTTGGCGTTCGGGTTCGTGATGCTGAAGCCCGGCCGATTCAGGTCGTTGTGGAAGTCCACCACGGCCCCGCCGATGTAGAGCAGACTCTTGCGGTCGATGACGATCTGCACGCCATGCTGTTCGAAGAGGTCGTCCTTCTCGGCGTTGTAGAGCGGGTCGAGGTCGAGCTTGTTCTGGAAGCCGCTGCAGCCGCCCCCCTTGACCGACAGCCGCAGATAGGCCGGCTCATCCGGCTTGAGCATTCCCTGCTGCCGTTGGTCTTCGACGAAACGCTTGACGGCGACGGCGGCCCGCTCCGTCAGCGTGACGCCCGTCGTCGGCACCGGGGCTGGCTCCGCAGCCGGACCATTCAGACTGATACGCTCGCGCTCCATGGTCGAACTCATGGGCTTGGCTCCAAACGTGGACAAAAAGCTCAACTATTGAGATTATAGCGGCGCTGGCCAAGGCGGGAAGGGAGATTTGCCAGCCGGGCTGCGTTTCGCGTGGCCTGCTACAATGCCCATGCGTGCCAGCCGGTCCAGTTTTCGGGAGGGCGGACGTTCCGCGTCCGTGCGAACCAGCGATGCCAGCCCGTCCAGCGCCCGTTCTCGAGGCCTTGCTGCATGGCGTGGTCGACTATGCTGGGTTGTTCCCACCGGCCCGGCTGGAGATGTCGGCAGCAGTTACGAATTACTCACGCTACCGGGAGAGCGAAACGGCCTGGATGCTCGGCCGGTTCATCTGCCCGGCGGCCCGGCTGGCCGAGCTAGCGCCGTGGCGGGAGTCGATCGCGGCGGCCGAGCGACCCTGGCGGATCGCCGCCCTGGGACGGGGCGGGGAGACGGCGGCGGAGTTCCTGCAGAATCTACAGCGCGATCTGGAGGAGATCGCCAGCTTTCGATCGACCTTCGAGGATCGGGTCGTCGTCGACGCCTTCGAGGTCAGGGTGCCGGCCGGGATTGTCAGCGCCGAGAGCGACGTGATCCGCGCCTGGCTGAACAGTGTTTACGACCTCATGGAACGGCAAGGGCCCCCGGTGCTGGCACCCAGCTTCGAGGCCAAGCCAGGTACGGCCGACGACCTGGGACTGGCATCGCTCCTGGGAGCCTTGGCCACGGAAGAGTTCAGCAGCGCGGCCGAGACGCGGCACCGCTGCTTGCCCGGCGGATTCAAGCTCCGCTGCGGCGGGACGGAGGCGGCGGCCTTTCCTAGCCCGGCCATCGTGGCGGCGACCCTGGCCGCTTGCCGCGACGACGATCTGCCACTCAAGTTCACGGCTGGCCTGCACCATCCCTTCCGCCACCAGGACGCACAACTCCAAGTTCACATGCACGGCTTCGTGAACGTGCTGCTGGCGGCTCTGTTCGCTTACCAGGGGGACTGGACGCCGCTGGAACTGCAGGCACTCCTGGAGGATGAAGCACGCAGCCATTTTCGAGTGGCCAACGAGCAAATCGCCTGGGGCGACCACGTGCTGACGGCCGCCCAGGTGTCCGAGCTGCGCGAGGAGTATGGGCTGTCGTTCGGAAGCTGCAGCTTCGACGAGCCTCGGGACGACTTGCGTGCATTGGGCTGGCTGCCGGCGGATTGACAGAGGGGTGTCAGGAGCGTTGGCGCGGCACCGTTCGGAGCGTGCATCGGGCGCTGGCGGACTCTGACGGAACGATGAGAAGCGACGCCCGGCAGAACGCCAGTCCGAGTCGCGAAAATCTGGGAAGAAAGCGGCAGGGGCGGACGTCAGGGTCCGAGCGTTTGCGCTCGCCGCCAGCATTCGCAGAGCAGGCGCGTGCGGTGCGATGCGTCACAGGCCAGCGCCGGACCGGCCTACCTTGCCTGAATTCCCTAGATGCTCCCGGGCCACACCGACGATACTTTCTCAGCACCGACGCAGGCAAGGCCGCCTCATCCAGAGACTGAGGAGCATCATGACGAACCCCTCTGGCGTCCCCGGGCCGCGTTTCCGCACGGCAGCACTCGGCACGCGGTCGATTGCAAGGTATAATCTGTTGTCAGCGGCCGCGTGGACTATCAGCCAGGGGACTTGCTCCATGACCCAACCTCTCGACGACGCCGCCTGTCCGCGCCGGTTCGTACCCGCCGGTGCCGATCCCGACGTCCGCCAGGGCCTGGTGGCGCGCGTCCGCCACGAGATTGCCCTCGGCGTGTACGAGACGGAAGAGAAGTGGGCCATCGCCGTCGACCGCCTGATCGACGACGTCGAGGCCATGGAACGCTAGGGACCCGATAGCCCGCATCCTCAGAACATCCGGCGTCCGGCGGCATGACCGCTCCCGCCGTCCCGGCCGCAGCCCTTCCTCACTCCGCGGCCGGCCTTTTCCCTCGAGATTGCACCTAGAAGCTGCTCCGACCTCGGGACACATCCGGGAGCGGCGCGTCGGGATGGTGTTCTGGTGCCCTCCGGTATAGCGGCTCGACTTCCTCCAGCCATCCTTCGATCTCGGCGATCCGCCGTTCATGGCTGGGATGGGTCGAGGCATACTCCGGCACGTTGCTGCCCCCGGCCTTCTTCATCCGCTGCCAGAGCCGCACGGCCGCTTTCGGATCGTGTCCCGCCGCCGCCATCAGGATCAGCCCCATGCGATCCGCCTCGGACTCATGCGACCGGCTGAAGGGGAGCATGACGCCATACTGGGCGCCGGCCCCGAGGATGCCCATGATCTGCCGCTGGGAGGCGACGTCCATGTTCATGATCGAACCGGCCGCCGCCACCTGCCCGATCTTGAGCAGGTTCTGCTGGGCCATCCGCTCGGCTCCATGGCGGGCCAGGGCATGGGCGATCTCATGCCCCATGACGGCGGCCAGGCTGCTCTCGGTCTGGGCCACCGGGAAGATGCCCGTATAGACGACGATCTTGCCTCCGGGCAAGCAGAAGGCGTTGACGTCTCGACTCCGGACTAACCGGACCTCCCAGTCGTACTTCTGGGGTTTCAGGCGCATGAGTTCCAGGATGTCGGGCTGTTCGGCGACGGCGGCCAATTGCCGGGTCAGCCGCCGGACCACTTCCACTCCCGGGCCGCTGGCGACGACGTCGGCGTTGGCCAGCACCTGCTTGAAGGCCTGGGCCCCGAGGGCGGCCTCCTCGCCGGGACTGAGGCCAACGATCTGCGTTCGGCCGAAGGGGCCTTCCTGGCAACCGCGGGCCATGTAGAAGCCTGCCACGAGCAAGCCCAAGAGCAATGGCCAGAGCTTGAAGCCGGATTGGCCATAGGCCCGGCGTGATCCCATGCTCATGCAGCACCTCAGCGTCACAGGGGCGAGAAGAGGGTGCAGGAGATTATAGCTGTGCCGACCCCTGGCGGTGGATAGGCCTGCTGCGCCGGGCCGGTGCTTTGATGTCCTGCCAGTCCCTAAGCCTGACTTGGGGGCCGAAGGGCTGAGAATTCGCGCCCTGGATTTGCCCGCACCGGCGTGGCGGCTTAGGATGAATGGAGCCACCCGGCTTTCAACACCTTGAGACGATCGGTTCGCTGTGCTGCCGCGCCCGCTGCCCGCACAAACGGTGCACCTTCTGCAAGCTGCCCGCCAGCTCGGATCGAGCCTGGCTGCGGACGCCATCTTGCTTATCACGGGAGCCGACCTGGACTGGGAAGGGGTCCGGGCCCTGCTCGGGTCGGCCAAGTTGCTCGTCGTGGCGACCGAAGCTCGCCTGGGCCATGCCCTGCGGACCAAGCACAAGCTCGATCTCGTGGTCGGGGACTTCCATCCCATGCCCATGAAGGAGCGGATCAACCTCTGCCTGCTCGAAGCGTTGGCCGCGGAGCAGCTCCCCGCCGGTGCCACCGTCGTGGTCGTTTACAACGGCATCGAGATGGCCGACGACCAGGACCAGATCGACACCATCTCCGTCATCAAGCTGGGTGAGAACCTAGAGCGGCTGCGGGCCCAGGACCTGCGTAAACTCGATACCCAGGTGCCGCTCGAAACGCTCAAGGCGGTGGTCGACTTCGCCACCGAACTGGGGCGGGAAGGGCGGGAAGGCAAGCCGGTCGGCACGATCGTCGTGGTCGGCGATACCCGCAAGGTCATGGCTTCCTCCCGCGTGTTGGGGTTCGATCCGGTCCGCGGTTACAGCCACAAGGAGCGGAATCTCCGCGATCGTCGGGTACGGGAGAGCTTGAAAGAGATCGCCAAGCTTGACGGGGCGATCATCGTGGACAAGGATGGTACGGTGGTGGCGGCGGCCCGCTATCTGGACGTCGTGGCCGAGGGCATCACGCTGAGCAAGGGGCTGGGATCGCGGCACTGGGCGGCGGCCGGCACCACTCGCCGCACCCATGCGATCGCGGTTGTGGTCAGCGAGTCGACCGGGGTCGTCCGCATCTTCCAGAACGGCCAGGTCGTGCTCCATATCGCCCCCTACGCCCGGCCGATCCTCTGGCGGCAGATTCGCGAGACGGACGAAGGCCTAGATCGGAAGAGCACACGTCTGAACTCCAGTCACTAGCTTATATCGTATGCC
>CALLZJ010000315.1 GCA_937858435.1 uncultured bacterium | reverse complement strand
CCGCGCTGAACTCCGGCGGGTAGGGGACGGCGACGGCACCCCGGCCCACCACGACCGGCCGCGTGGTCCCGTCCGGCTCGGTCGCCGCGGTGCTGACGGTCACGGTGTAGGAGCCGGCGGCCTCGGCATCGACCGTCGCTTCGTAAACCCCAGCCGCGACCGGTTCCAGGACCGCCTCGATGGGTGTCGCCGAGGCTGTCCCCGCGATGCGGACTCCCAAGTTTCCGAGCGGCCGCGCGGCCCGGGCCGCCGCCTCGCGGTTGTCCACCAACGTCACCCGCACCTTGCCGTTGTCGTAGCGGGTCTCCAGTGACAGCCCAGCGTCATCCACCGTGCGCAGCGACCAATCGATGATGCGATTCCAGAAATCGTTGTAGGTCTCGCGGTCCGGCGCGAGCCAGGCCCGGGACCAGCCCTGCTCGCCGCCCGCCGGATCGCTGGTAAAGGCCACCACGCGGCCCAGACCATACTGCCACTGGGCCAGGATGGGATACTGTTCGTCGGCACTGATCGGAGCGGTGATCAACTCCTGGACCAGCTCCGAGGGCTTGCGGCTGGTGCGCACGAAGCCGCCGAGCTGGGGCAGCGGCCGCGTCCACTCCCGGAGTGGGTCAGCCAGGCCGCCGGTCAGCGCGGGCTGGAAGGGGCGGAGGTAAAGGAAGTTCTGATTGATGACCCGGGTCTCGCGGATGTATATGGCAGGCAGGGCGGCGGGATCGTGGACCGGATAGTGGCGGCCGCCGGCCTCGGAACTGATCTCAGCCAGCCGTTCGTGAGCGGCCGGGCCATGGGTCGTGACCCCGACCGTCGTGAGCGTGATGCGACTGCGCCGGAACTGATCGAGCAAGTCGAAGTTCTGGAGCATGCCATGGTCGCCGTCGCTGACGAGGATGATGTGGCGCACCCCCAGGCCGCGCTGCGGTTCGCTCAGAGCCTTTTCCGCCATCATGAAGGAAGGGTCGAACTCGGGCATGTCGCCCGGCTCCATGGTGCCGATGTCGCGAATGATCCGCGACCGGTTGGGACCCACGGGCTGGAGCGGCACGTGCCAAACATGGCCCGTCGCGCTGGCGCCGAAGGCGTAGTAGAGGACGCCTACCTCATCTTGCGGGGCGAGCTTGGAAACCGCGAGCCGAGCGATTTCCTTCTGCCAATAGTTGCCTTCGGCCATCTCGCTGGCATGCATGATCAGGACCAGCCCGCCCTTGACCTGTGTCTTCATGGCGCGGATGGCCGTATCCACCGGCAGCGCCTCTTCGAGTGGTTCGCCCTGCCAGCGGCCGGCACCGAAGCCGTCGGGGCCGCCCACCATGACCATGCCAGCTCCCTGGTCGCGGATCACCTTCCGCAGTGCTTCCTGCTGGTCGCGGGAGACCATGTCGGCAGGAATGTTGACGAAGATGACGGTGTCGAACTGGGCTAGCTCATGCCGGCGGGCATCGTTTTCGCTCGGCAATTGGTCTGGCGTCCAGACGGTGACCTGGATGCGGGGCCGGGGGCCGGCCGGGCGGGAGGCCAGGGCTTCCAGCAGCGGGCGATGCCGAGGGCTGTCCGGCGTCTGGACAACGACCAACACCTGCTTCTGGCCGCCGGAGATGATGACCGGCACCCAGGCCTCGTTGTTGTCGGCCCGGTCGCCGGGCAGGTTGTCGGGCATGAAGACCGCGCGGTAGATGACCACGCCGCCGAGCACAGCCCCCCGGGCCGGCCATTTGGTCTGCAGCACGTTCAGCCCCGGCTCCAGCGTCACCGACTGGGAAACCCGCTCGGTCTGGGCGCCGACGAGGCGGCTCAGGAAGAGCGTGCCCCGCACCTGGTCGGAAGTGTAGTTGCGGATGACCACGCGGATCGGCACATCCTGGTCCGGAGGCGTGTCGGAAGGGGCGTCGATGCGGTCGACCAGGATTTCATTGTCGAACTCATAGCGGAGCGGCACGACGTCGATCGGGATGCCGTTGAGCTTAGCGACCTGGGCCTCGGCCAGGGCGTTACCGCGGTTCTCGTTGCCGTCGCTGATGAGCACGATCCGGCGGGCCCCGCCTTCCTGGAAGGAGGCCAGTCCCAGCCGCACCGCCGCGCCGATGTCGGTGAAGCTCCGGTCGAGACCGGCTCCGATCAGTCGCAAGTTGAGCCCGAGCGGCGTGACCGGGCCCGGCGGATACTCGAGCCGTGGCCCCCGTGCGAAGCTGATCGCCCCGATGCGATGGGGCACCGTCTCCTGCGTCGATTGTCGCAGGGCCGCCAGCAGCCGCTCCCAGCGTTCGTCGCGCAAGCTGTTCGGGTCGCGAATCTCTGCCGGGATGCTGAACGAGCGGTCGATGAGGACGAGCGTGGTGACCCCTTCCTCCTCGCGAACGGATTGCAGGTCGGCGATGGCCAGGATGAGCAGGAGCACGAGGATCGAACGGAGCCCGAGCACCAGGACGCGGCGCAGGTCGCCCAGACCCGCCAGCGGCTTCCAGCTCCGCACGAGCAGGACCGGCACGCAGAGCGCCGCCAGCAACCACCAGGGGCGCATGACGGCCAGGCGCGGCCAAGCATGGGCCCAGGCCAAGGTCAGCAGCCCACCGGCCACGAGCAGGACGAAGACCAGAACATAGATCAATGAGCGACGCATGCGCCTGCATTGTAAACGGCAGGGGCGTCCGTGAGAATCAAGTATCGGTCGCACTTTGGAACTTGTTTCAGCGTGGTCATTCGAGGGGCCAAATGCCAAACGCCGTCGGGTTCCGGTCCGACGGCGTAGGCGTTCCTCTTCTCTTGGTTCCGACCCCGCGCTGCACCTGCGTGGCCGGCGGGATTCAGTAAGCAATAACCATGCCAACGAAAAGCCAGGGTCACACTCAGCGGGGCCAAGTCTCAGTTGCATCGGCAGTTGCGGCGATGGTCCCGTCGGATCACACCACTTTGTGCATGAAGGTTTTGCAACATCTACCATCGCCCCGCTGCCGCAGCCTGCCCAGCTTGTTCCCTGAATTTCAACGATGCACGGCATAGAGGGCCAGGGACTGGTAGTCGCGGACGAACCCCACCGCCTCCAACAAGGCCCGCCCCGGCGACTCCACGACGGGCTGACCGTTCCAGAGGTCGATGGTGAGCTTACCCCGGAGGTTGAGGCCGTGGCCGGTACGGAGCACGTCGCCGAGCGTGGCAACGGCGGCCGCCAGATCGTCTGTCCCTGCGTCGGGCCAGGTGGTCAGCCGGCGTCCCTGCTGCTCGGCGAGGAGGACCGGCCGACCACCCCGCACCACGAGCCAGTTGCGCGGTCGGCGGCGGACGGTCGGGGCGATGGCGTCGTCGTCGCCGCTGGCCGCGTCGCTGCCCGGACGCGTAGCGAAGGGAGCATGGCTGCCCCAGAGGTTGGCCGGATCGCAGCTATGGAGCAACATGGCCGGCTGGCGGTCGAGCGGGACGGCCAGGGACTCCTCCAGTTCCCGCAGCGCCTCGGGCAAAGCGAACTGGGCCCCGGACAGCCCCTCGACGAAGTAGCCCCGCCGGACCTCGCCAGTCAACTCCAGACGACTGAAGACTTCATAGAGCACACGCCAAGGGAGCAGCGTGTCATCCTGGCGTGCCAGTTCCCGGGCCACGATGCCATAGCGATCCAGCAGGCGGCTGGCCTGGAGCAGGGCCAGGGGTTCGGTCTCGGGTTCACCCCAGGGGAGCAGGGCCCATCGTCCTTCGGGACGCTGACTCCGTCGCCGTCTGAGGGCGGCCAGCGCTCCGGCCGAGCGCACCGTGGGAACGGGTTCATCCTCCGCCTCGGGGCCCCGGCGCACGACGTCGAAGCGATCGTTGGCCGCCAGTCCGGCGCGGGCAAGCTCCCAGAGCGCGCCGCGCACAGCCGGCGCGGGCAGCCCCGTGGCTGCAGCCATGTCCACGATGAACCCCGCCCCGTGTTGCTCCAGATGCTCACGCACCCGTGCCGCGAGGGGATTCAGCGGCTGCTCCCGGACCGGCGGCCGCTCGCGCAACACTTCATCTCGAAGGAAGAAGGCCAACAGCCCGTCGCCGCTCAGCCGCCAGGTCCATTCCCCGCTCACCGTCAACTCGTCAAGCCAACGGGCCTGGTAGTCGGGCACCCGGCCTGGCAGCACCGACTGCTCCCACAGCTCGCTGGGCAGGGGCAAGCCTTGGAGTCGCAGGAGCACCTGCCGCAGCCCTTCGGGCCCCGCCTTCTGAGAGCGGGGATGGCGATGCTGCCAGCGGAGGAGGAAGTCGGCATAGCGCTGGCGCGAGACCGTCGGCATCTCCCGCCGCCGCGTGGCCAGGGCCGTCCGCTGCAGCTCCTCGAAGTGGCCCGGGGCCGACCAGCGGAGCCCATCGTCCGCATCCGATCGTTGCAGCCGAACCGCCTGTCCGGCCCGGCTCCAGCTTTCCAGTTGGTGGCGGGCCCAGGCCGGGTCGAAGGGGTAACGATCAATGACGTCGGCCAGTCCAACCAGGGCATGGGACAAGAGGAAGCGCCGCAAGATGGACTCGGCCGCCCGGGTCGAGTCTCCTGCAGACGCCTCCAGGCCGAAGGCCAGCCGATAGTCCGCTTCGTACTCGGCATGAACCCAGCCGTCTGGCTCCTGGACGGCGGGCAAGGTCAGCAAGGCCGCGCGCCGCTCAGCCGTCAACTCGGTCAGGAAGGACTGGCACGAGGAATCCACCTCGCTTGGCCGCAGGTCGCCCACCTGCCGCAGCCGCTCGGCCAGTTCCTCCTTGGTTCGGGGAACCAGGCCTCGGCGGCCAATGCGTCCCTCCACCTCCCAGACGGTGCGTTCGTCGATGAGCTGGCCACGCTCCGCCGACCCAAGTAGCAACTGGTCCAGCAGGCCACGGTCCAGCTCCGCCGTCGCGGGGGTGGCATCGGTCCGATCGTAGATGTACATGAACGCCGCCGTGAACTGGAAGAGCAGCGGGGCCGCGAAGGGGCAGGGCTGGTCCGCCTGCCGCCGCTCGACGCGTACCTGGCCGGCCCGGACGGCCCGCAAGAGCGCGGCCACCCGAGGCACGTCGAGGTGGTCGTGCAGACACTCGCGGAACGTCTCCAGGACCACGGGAAAGCGGGGATGTTGCCGGCAGATCTGCAAGAGGCTCCGGGCCTTGAGCCGCTGCAGCCAGAGCGGCGCCCGGCGGTCGGGCCGGGGCCGAGGCATGAGCAGCGGGCGCGTGGCATTGTGGGGGAGGCGGATGGCAAAGAGGGCACTGTCGGCCAGTTCGGAGAGGACCAGGTCTTCGAGCCGATCCGGGTCGAGGTCGTCGAGCAGGTCGAGAGGCGGCTCGTCGACGTCCACCAGCTTGAGCAACAGGCCGTCCTCCAGGTGCAGGCACTGGGGCTGATAGCCATACCGCTGCCGCCACCGGGCTTCGAGGGCCAGGCGGAGGGTGAAGTGGAAATGGCCGCCGAGCGGAGCGAGGATGGCCACGTGCCAGTCGCCGAGTTGGTCCCGGAATGCCTCCACGAGGAGGGTCTGATCGCTGGGCAAGCAGCCAGCGGTTTCGATCTGCAGGCGGACATAGTCGAGGAGGTTGCGAGCAGCGGCCTCATCGAGACTGCACTCTTCCCGCAGCCAGGCCCGGATCGCGGCGGGGACTGGTCGAGTCGATCTTCCAGCTCGCGCAGGAAGCGGCCGATCGCCAATCCCAGGTCGGGGCTGCGGGCCGCACGTTCACCCCGCCAGAAGGGCATGAGCGGGGGGAGCCCGTCCGCCCGGCTCACGTGGACGCGGTCGGAGCCGATCTCGTCAATCCGCCAGGCATGCGAGCCAAGCTGGAACACGTCGCCCAGCCGCCGCTCATAGACGAACTCCTCATCCAGCTCGCCGATGCGGACCTCGGTCCCGGTGATGTAGGCGGCGAACTGGCCGGTATCGGGGATGGTGCCGCCGTTGATGAGGGCAAGCTGCTTGCTGCCGGGGAGCGGATGGAGCCGATTGTGGATGCGATCCCAACTGAGCCGGGCCCGCAGCTCGCGGAATGCCTCGTCGGGGAAGCGGCCCGCGAGCATCTCCAGCACGCTCTCCAGGGCCTCGGCCGTGAGATCGCGGTAAGGGTAGGCCTGCCGCAGGACGCGCAGAAGCTCAGGCACGTCCCAGCTTTGGACGGCGACCATGGCCACGATCTGCTGCGCCAGCACATCCAGGCAGAGCGTCGGCACCCGCAGCTCTTCGACCCGACCCAGCCGCATCTCGCGGGCCACCACGGCCTGTTCGAGCAGGTCGGCCTTGGTCTTGGGGATCAGCCGGCCCTTGCTCGTCTGACCCACGAGATGCCCGGCCCGGCCGACCCGCTGCAGACTGCGGGCCACCTGGCCAGGCGATTCGATCTGGCAGACCAGGTCGACCGCTCCCATGTCGATCCCGAGTTCCAGCGAGGCGGTGGCGACGACGGCGGACAGTTCGCCCATCTTGAGCGCCTGCTCGGTGGCGAAGCGGGCCTCCTGCGAAAGGGAACCATGGTGCGGCCGCATCGGTGCCAGCGGGCTGGCGTCGGCCGGCGTCGGCGTCTCGGCTGCCAGCTCGTTCAGCTCATTGGCGACGCGCTCCACCGTCCGCCGGCTATTGGCAAAGATCAGGGTTGAGCGATGGGTGCGAATCTGATCGAGGAGCAGCCGGTAGATGGAGGGCCAGACCGTCCGCTCCGGGAGCGGCCCAAATGTCTCGACCGGGGCAATGACTTGCAGATCGAGGTTCTTGCGTAGGCCGGCGTCGACGATCGTGACCGGCCGGGTACCACCTCCCAGGTAGCGTGCCACTTCATCGAGCGGGCGCTGCGTGGCCGAGAGGCCAATGCGGACGAAGTCGGGCCCCTGTTGCAAAGCGCTGAGCCGCTCGAGTAGCAAGGCCAGGAAGACGCCGCGCTTGTTGGGACAGAGGACGTGAATCTCATCGACCACGCACCAGCGCAGGTGAGTGAGCATGGCCCGGGCCGCGGAGGTGAGCACCAGGTTCAACGTCTCGGGAGTGGTAATGAGCACGTGGGGCGGGCGGCGCACCAGCGCCTGCCGCTCGGCGGCCGTCGTGTCGCCGGTCCGCACCGCGATACGCAGCTCGGGATGGTCGAGCCCCAACTCTCCCGCGGCGGCAGCGACCCCCTGCAGCGGTACCCGCAGGTTGCGTTGGATATCCTGGTTGAGTGCCTTGAGCGGGGAGACGTAGAGCAGTTGGACCTGGTCCTTGGGCAGCGGGCCCCGGCAAAGCTGGTCGAGACAGGCGAGGAAGGCGGCCAGCGTCTTGCCCGAGCCGGTGGGAGCCAGGATGAGAGTATGGTCGCCGCGATGGATGGCGGGCCAACCCAGGACTTGGGGCGGCGTGGGCCGGCCGACTCGTTCGCAGAACCACTTGCGGATGGGCGGCGTGAAGAGGTCCAGGACGGCGGCCGGATCGGGGACGCCACTGATGGCCCCACCCAGCGTTTCATTGATCGTCTCAGCCACCACGCCGCATCCCTCGCTGCCCGTCGCTGACGCGCTCGCGCCGGCGCCACCTTCACCACCATTTCATGGCGGAAATGCATCTCGTGGACATATCATGATGACGAGTTGCTTCTCCCCCTCTCTGGTATTCCTACGAGCCTGCCATGTTCCGAACATCGCTTGTCCGGCTGCCCGCTTTCCTCCTCGCCGTCGGCCTCGGATTCACGGCGGCCGTGCTGATGCTCCAGCCCTTGCCGCTCGCCGGGGCTAGTCGCCACGATGAGAATCCCCAGGAGCGTAACCTCGACGCCATCCTGTTCGCCCAGAGTTCGGCCGAGTACCACGCCTGTTGCCTCCAAGCCTACAACCTGGCCCGGGACCGTCTGGAAGCCCTGCTGGCCGCGAGCCGACCCGAAAAGCCCGCCGTCATCCTCGATCTCGACGAGACTATCTTCGATAACACTCGCTTCCAGACCTTCCTCTACCGTGAGTCCGTGCCCTATGCCGACCGGCTCTGGGAGATCTTTGAACGAGATCACGGCGACGAGGTGGACTTGCTTCCCGGAGCGAAGAGCTTCCTCCAGCTTTGCCGTCAGCACCAGGTCAAGGCGGTGCTCATCTCGAACCGCTCCGCTCAACATGAGGCCACGGCCCGGGCGATCTGTGCCCGGCATGGGCTGGACCTCGAAGGGCTGGAGTTCATGCTGCGGACCGACACCGGCGACAAGACCAGCCGCCGCAAGGCGGTCGAGGAGCGGTATCAGGTCTTGTTGGTCCTCGGCGACAATCTCCGCGACTTCGACGAGACATTCCGCGTGCCCCGGGCCGACCAGGATCGGCTCGACGATTTGACGGTCTTCGCACGGGTCCAGGCCGAGCGCAAGCAGAAGGTCGAGGATGCCGGTGCCCGCTTCGGCCGCGACTGGATCATCTTCCCCAACCCGATCTATGGCGAATGGGGCAAGCTGGTAGAGAAGAACCCGGCCGGCAAGCTCCGGCCTTCCGCGATGAAGCGGCCGGCGGATCGCTAGTCCGGGGTGTTTGCCGATCCACTTTGTCGAACCGAACGGCCCATCGCGCTCCGGGCTGGCGGGTTCTGATTGACGCCGGGAAGCACCATGGCTATGACCCTGGCCATGAAGCCGGCGTCCCTATCGTGGAAGACTGGCAAAGGCTGGCAGGCCACACTGCTTGGGTGGGCCTGTGGTCTGGCGTGCGCCGGCTGCATGGGGCCGCCGAAGAACACCACACCCGAACTGCCCGCCATGCCCCGCGCCTCGGGCCCCTTGCCGCTCGTGGAAGAGACGCTGGCCCTGGCGGAAATCACCAAGGAACTGCCGGGAACGGGTGAGTCCGGGCCGGAACGGCTCCTGGCCGGCGCACCGCCGGTCATGCCTGAGTTGGTCCCGGCCTCGGCTCCCGAAGCTCCGCCGCACATCACGCCGGCGTTGGCTCAGGAGTTGGTGGTCACGCCGCCTCGTCCCGTGCGATCCGCGCTGGACGCCTATCTGCGGCACGGTCCCGAGGCCGCCGCCCAGGCACTCGAAGCCCTGCCCGCCAAGGATCAGGAAGTCATGCAGCGGCTGCTGCCCTTCCTCGCCGAGATGGAAAAGAACGGGCTCTTCGTCGCCTCGCTGAGCAAGGAACGGGCCCAGGCCTTCATCTCGACGCTGCAGATGATCGAAGGCGACCTGACCACGCTGGCCCCGCTGGCCCTGGAAGAGCTGACTTTCTGCCGCAGCATTGACGGCTTCGGCCGCTATGTCCCCAGGCCCGCCCAGTTCCGCGCCGGCGACACGACCTGGGTCTACGCCGAGCTACGCCACATCAACGACGTCAAGCTGGCCGACGGCAAGTTCGGCATCCAGCTCCAGGGCCAACTCGAGGTCATCCGTGCCGACGGGCAATTGGCCGTGCCGCCCAGCGTGATGGAAAGCGGCGGCACCTACAGCCGGTCGCAGCGGCGCGACTTCTTCCTGCGGTTCGGTTACACGATTCCCAGCCAATTGCCGCCCGGCAGCTACACGCTCCGTCTGGTCATCACCGACCGGGCCACGGGCCGCAAGGCAGAAAGCAGCATCAAGTTCCGCGTGGCCGCCGAAGGGCCGTAGGGTTGGGCCCGGACTCGGCTGGGCAATCGCGGCGTCCTGGTGCTCCAATCACTGAACTTCACATCAGTTCGGCTTGACAAGGTGGATTGGGTTTGGCATAGGCCGGCCCGCTTGGGGGAAAGCCGTGCCACCACTCGGGTGGCCGAAGCTGGGGGAAAGCCAATATGTGGCGTCAAGTGAGCCTGGGGACCGTCGCGGGTCTCTTCGCCTTGGGCATGTCGGCCGTGGCCGTCGGGCAGGAGCCCGATACCTACCAGGCCCTGTCACGGCGAAACACGATCACGGCACCGAAGCGGACCGTGCCCCGTTCTTCCATCGCCATCCCGATCGACGATTCCTGGTGGCCGTTCGGCCGCAAAGAGCAGACGCTGCCGCCGGCCCTGCGCGTGAGTACCACGCCGAGCCCGGCCGCGCTCGGATCTTCGGGCACCGCCGCCTCGGCTCCGTCCTCGAACAAGGAGCGGGCCGCCCAGTTGCAGAAGGAACTGGACGCTTACCTGCGCCGGATGCAGGTGTGCGACCGGCTGAAGGAAGTCGCCGAGGAGACCGGCGATGCCTCTCTTGAACAGCAAGCCGAACTGATGGCCCAGCGTGCTTGGTTCGTCTATCAGCAGCGGACGGCCCAACTGCGGCTGCCGGGTCTGGTGCCGCTCGACGATCGTGAGGCGGGTGCGAACCTGCTCAGCGACAGCCGGCGCGCCGACGACCTGCCGCTCCGCAGCGTGCGCGCCGAGCGGACGCCGCAGCCGGAGGGAGGGAAGCCCCAGCCATGACCCGAATCGCTTCCTGCCTGAGCCTGGCGTGCCTGTGCTGGATCACTGGCTGCACCACCATGCTGGACCGGCGCGATGCGCCGCCGCCCCTCACTCCGTCCACGATGCAAACTCGGCGGCAGTCCCCCGTGGCGCCGGCGGACGTGACGGCGGCCAATGCCAAGGCCAAGCTCCAGCAGCTTCAAGACGAGATCGACCGCGACGCCAGCCTGGACCAGCCCTAGTCGCTAACGCGGCAGGGCGATGGCGGCCAGCTCCCGATCATCGCGGACGACGAGCAGGCCGTCGACCAGGGCCGGATGGGCCCACGTCGTCCGGCAGACCTTGGCCCGTGCCAATTCGGTGTACTCCGTTGCCCGCGGCTCGATAAGCACCAGCGTCCCCGTCTCTTCCAACATCAAAATACGATCGGCGGCCTTCAGCAAGGTCGCATGGTAGGTCCCGACCTTGGGGCGCGTCCAGCGAATCTGGCCAGTCTCGGCATCCACGCAATGCAGGTCGGCCTGGGCGGGCGGCACGAGCCGGCCCGTGACCAGATAGACATCGCCACCCACAGCGACCGGCGTGCCGAAGTAGCACGTCAACCGGGCATTGCGCCAACCCTCTTCGATCGCGGGCCGATTCTCCTTCTCAGTCAGACGCACCACCTTGCTCCCGAACGTGACTGAGCTGGCGAGCAGACGGTCGCCGACGCGGATCGGGGTCGTCGAGCTTTCGTTCAGCATGTCCCGGAGCGGCGACGTCCAGGCGACGTGGCCGTCCGCGGGCCGGACGGCGAGCAGCCCTTCAGCCGACAGGGCCACGACGAGCGGCTGCCCGCCTTGTTCGATCAGGGTGGGGGAAGCATAGGAAGCTCGGGCGGACCCGGTAGTCCAGCGGCGTTCGCCCGACTTCTTGTCCAGGGCGACCAGGCACGCCTTGGCCCCGCCCACCATGACGATCAGCTTGTCGTCGACGATGAGCGGTGATGTGGAGAAGCCGAAGAAGAGGTTCTCGGCCTCAAACTCCTTGAGCAGATCGATCTGCCATTGTCGGGTGCCGGAGGCCGCCTCCCAGCAGGTCAAGAGGCCCGTGACGCCGACCGTGTAGAGCCGGCCCTGGTCGAAGAGCGGGGTCGAGCGGGGTCCGTTGCCGAACTGGCTCTTGAAGGGCGGCCGGGAGTAGGTCTGCCGCCAGAGCCGTACGCCGGTCTTGGCATCGGCGGCCACGACTTCCTCCTCGTCGGCGTCGGCAACCTTGGCATGCCAGAAGACCTTGCCCTCGGCGACGATGGGCGAGCTGTGCCCCTCACCGACGGGAACCCGCCAGAGTGTCTTGAGTTCGCCGGTCCAGGGAGCCACGGTACTGGTGGCGGTACCGTCCCGCCGAGGGCCGAGCCACTGGGGCCAGTCCTCGGCGGCCAAGGGCAGGGC
>CALLZJ010000314.1 GCA_937858435.1 uncultured bacterium | reverse complement strand
TACGAGATAAGCTAGTGACTGGAGTTCAGACGTGTGCTCTTCCGATCTCGTGCAGAACCAGGCCGGAGCCAGCATCATCACGGGTGGGGCCGGCATAACGACCTTCTATGACGACGTGGTCCACAACGGCGCCGAGATCCGGACCAATGCCGGTGCCCGTACGGTCTTCTTCGGCGCTCAGAGCGGTGCCGGCGCCTTCACGGGCCTGGGCACGGTGGAGTACAACGGCGACGCCCGCCCCGGCAACAGCCCCGCCCTGGTCTACTACGAAGGCGACGTCGAGTTCTCCTTCACGTCGCGCCTGCACATCGAACTCGGCGGGCAGTTCCCCGGCTCGGGGTATGACCAGCTCAGCGTCTTCGGCAACGTCTACCTGGCGGGCCGGCTCATTGTCTCGCTCGATCACTTCACGCCGGACTTCGGCGACGTCTTCCGCATTATCGACAACCGCGGCGTGAACCCCGTCATGGGCACCTTCCAGGGACTGCCCGAAGGAAGCACCTTCCTGGTGAACGGCGTGGAGATGCAGATCACGTACATGGGCGGCACGGGCAACGACGTGGAGTTGACCCTGACCGCCATCCCCGAGCCGGGCACCTTCCTGCTCCTGGGTGCTTCGGGGCTGGCCTATGGCCTGTGGCGGCGCTACCGGACCAACGCAGCTGCCCTGGCAGAAGCACACGACGCGCTCGCAGGGTAGGGACGTTCGGGCAGGGGACGCTCGGTGGCCGCAGCGGTTCTTGGCCTGTCCAGGAGCCGCTGCGGCGCGTCCATGAACGGGGGCTGCCGCTCCGGAATGAACAGCGCTAGTTCGCGGTCAAATCAGGCTGGTCCCTCCTACCTCGGTGGCGAGAAAGGCCCTGGCTCCTCGCTGCCACGGTACCGGGCAGCGACCAGACGCAGAAGGTCGTAGGGCACCTGCTCCTGCAGATGTTCGAAGAGGGGCCTGAGCCGGCCCGGGCCGAGGAGCTTGATCGCCTCTTCCACTTGCCGCACCACGGCCGGCTCCACCCACGGGTCCAGCGACGCGGGCTGCACGTCGGCGATGTAGTCCTCGAGGTAGCCGTTCACCGTACTGGCCGCCCGGCCGGTGCGCTGGGCTACTTCCGCTACGCTGACTCCTTGGGCGAAGAGATCGCGTGCTTGCTGCCGCTCCGGGCTCAGCCGGCGTGGAGATTCTGGAGCGACGTCGCGGCTCGCCCCCGTTCGCCGGCAGTGCTCGTCGATGAGCGGCAGGAAGAGCGGTCCCAGATCGCGCAGGCGGACTTGGCCCATGCCGCTAACGTCGCCCATCCTTTCCAAGGAACTGGGGCGAACGGCCGCCAGGCCGCGGAGTGTCGCATCGCTACAGATCATGTAGGGCGGCAACTCGCGCTCCTGGGCCCAGGTGCGGCGGGCTTGCCGAAGGTCCTCGAAGAGATCGCGGTCGACCCCGATCCAGGCGTCAGCCTGTTTCGACTTGCCTGCCTTCTTCTTCTCTTCGGGCCGGGCCAGACGCACCAGACGCACCTGGGTTCGCTCGCCACGCATCACCTCCCAGGACGCGGCATTGAGCTTGAGCGTTTGTCCCCTGGCCCCCGAGGGCAAGGCAAAGTCCTCCGTCGCCAAGACGCCTTGGCTCACGAGCTGCAGCGTCCAGTCCCGCAGCTCCGCCTTGCTGACCCGGGGCAAGAGGCCATAGACGCTCAGTCGGTCGTGCTGCCAGCGGCGAATGGCGTCGGTCCGTTCACCGCGGAGCACGGCCGCCACGTGGGCGACGCCAAAGCGCTCGCCCGTGCGGGCCACCGCCGACAGTATCTTCTTCGCCAGCGTCAGGCTGTCGCTCACCGTGGTCACGTCGCCGAGACAGAGATCGCAGGCATCGCAGCTTGCGGGTGCATAGGTCTGGCCAAAGTACTCGACCAAGGCGCGATGCCGACAGATCGCCGCTCGGCAATAGCGGTCCATTTCGTCGACGTGGGCCAGGGCGGCGGCGAGGATCGACGGGTCCACGCCGGCTTCGTCCGCCGACCTGGCGATCAACTGCTTCTGGCGGATGGCGTCGCCCCCGGAATAGAACAGCACGCAATCGGCCTCCAAGCCATCGCGGCCCGCCCGCCCCGTCTCTTGTTGGTAATGCTCCAGCGACTTGGGCAGGTTGGCATGCAGGACGAAACGCACATTGGCGCGGTCGATGCCCATGCCAAACGCGATGGTGGCCACCACCACGTGGACCCGATCGGCCCGGAAGGCGTCCTGTGCCTTCCGCCGGTCCACGGGCGTCATGCCGGCATGATAGGCCGTGGCGGCATATCCCCGCTGCTTCAGGGCCTCGGCCAGGCTCCGGACTTCGGCCCGGGTCATGCAGTAGATGATGCCGGCCTCCTGCGGGTGGCGGCGCAGCACCTCTTCGCACTGGCTCACGATCTCGTACCGAGGCAGCACGCGGTAGGTCAGGTTGGGCCGATCGAAGTTGCCCACCAGGGTGAGGGCATCGGGCATGCCGAGTTGGAGCAGGATATCCTGGCGAACGCGCTCGGTGGCCGTGGCCGTGAAAGCGTGAATGGGCACCTGCGGGAACCACGTCCGCAGTTGCCGGAGCTGGCGGTACTCGGGCCGAAAATCGTGGCCCCAGTGGCTGATGCAGTGGGCTTCGTCGATGGCGATCGCTGAGCACTTCAGGCTTGCGAGCAACCCGCGACCGCCGCCGCCGACCAGGCGCTCCGGTGCCATGAAGAGCAAGCGGTACTTCCCGTCGCGCAGGGCTTCTTCATGGTAACGCTGCTCGTCCAGGCTTTGAGAGGAGTTGAGCTGAATGGCCGGCACGCCAATTCGGCTGAGGGCATCGACCTGATCCTTCATCAAGGCGATGAGGGGCGAGACCACCACGGTGGTGCCTCCCGAAACGAGCGGCGGCGCCTGATAGCACAACGACTTGCCACCGCCCGTGGGCATGACGAGGAGAAGGTCCTTCTTGGCCAGCGCGGCCGTGAGAGCCTGCTCCTGCAGCGGCCGCAACTGGGAGAAGCCCCAGTGGCGGGCGATCAGTTCGCGTAGCTGGGCCCATGCAGCGGACATGGCTCTCGCCTCCTTGGGGCCAGCATACGCCATGAGAAAGGGACCCGTCCAGGACCAAAAAGATAATGATCGGCAGCCGCCAGGGCGAGCGCGCTGGCCCGCATGAGCCCGCGGCGCCGCCCCCTTCATTTACTTCCTTGTTTCGGGATGAAATGAGTGTGAGAATGAAGAGGCTGGGCCGGCGTTGTCACGGCACCGGCGCGACGACCCAGAACGCACTGAGAGAATCCATGGCGGCTCCGCACACACCCGATGATTTCTGGACCCTGCTGCGGCAAAGTGCCCTCGTGGACCAGGCGGGCCTCAAGAAGTTGATCGCGGCGGCGGGGCCGTGGTGCAAGTCCGCAGCCGAGGCCGCTCAGAACCTCGTGCAAAAGGAGTTGCTCACCCCGTTTCAGGCCCAGATGCTGCTGCAGGGCAAGGCGCGCGGCCTGCGCGTCGGCGATTTCCGGCTCTTGAGTCAATTGCCGGCCGATGAGCCGAGCAATCGCTTTCTGGCTTCCAGCGTCCAGTACGAACAGTACGCCGTGGTGACGATGCTGCCCCGCGGCAGCGAAGCCATGTCCGGCGCGATGCGTCAGCGCCTGACCTCGCTGACGCAACTGCGCCACCCGCTGCTCATCCGCGTGCTGCAACTGCTGCACATCTCGTCGGCCGACCTGCTCGTTCATGAATGGGAAGAGGGTACGACGCTCGCGCAGCAACTGGCCCAGGAAGGCCCGCTTCCCGTTGCCGCCGCCGTGACGGCGATCCAACATGCCGGCGCCGCCCTGGATTACTTGCACACGCAGCAAGTGCCACACGGCGCAGTGAACCCTGACCATCTGCTGCTCGACGCCAACGGTCAAGTGAAGCTGCAGGGCTTGGGTCTGGGCTGGTTCAAAGGCGGCGGGCAAGCCCGCCCGTTCAAGGCACCCGAGCAACTGCAGCCGCAACCCCGGCTGGACCTCCGCAGCGATCAGTACGGGCTTGGCGCCACGCTCTACGCCCTGCTTACCGGCCGGCCACCGCGCCGCGATCTGCCGCCGCTGACGCAGCAGCGCCCCGACGTGACGCCCGAACTGGAAGAGGTCATCGCCCGAATGCTGGCCCCCGCCCCGGAGCAGCGCTTCGCCACATTGGCCGAGGCGCTGGCCGAGCTGGAGCAGGCCCTCGCGCCCGCCGTGACTTCCACGCGGCGCGGCCGCGTCCCGCAATCGGCCGGTCGCAGCCGCACCGACGCGCGACCGCTTGCTCCGGAGAGCCGCCGCCGTTTGCTGCAAGCGATCGCCGTTGGGCTCAGCCTCGTCGCCGTCACCGCCTTGGTCATCGTGCTGCTGGTATCGTCCAACTCGCCGGACACGCTTGCGCCAGTCACGCGCGCCAACGACGCTGCCGACGATTGGAAGCAATTTCCGCTAACGGCGAACGCCGATTCGGTCACTCTTGTTCACGGCCAGAATCGAGCGCTGGCCGCCACCATGGACGGCTCCGTGAACGCCTTTCACCCGGATCAGTCCGCTCCGACCACCGATATTTCCTCCGGCGGCGTGGCGCTGCGCGCCGTGGCCATCGGCCGCGATGGGCGGACGCTCGCCCTGGGCGGCGAAGACGGCTACGCCGCGGTCTGGGATTTCAGCCAGCGCGCCGTGCGCTGCACCTTACCCAACCATCGCGGCACGGTCTTCGGCGTGGACGTGTTCAGCGACGAAGGGCTAGTCTGCACCGGCGACAGCGGCGGCAAAGTGCGTCTGTTCAAGCTGACCGGCAACCAAGCCCAACTGCTCTGGGAGCACGAACACGGCCGCCAGATCTGGTGTGTGCGCTTTTCCAACGACGGCAAGTCGATCGTCTCCGCTTCCGCCGGCCCGACAAGCGGCGGCGACGACGACCTGCCGTTGGTCCAAGTGCTGGACCCAAAAACGGGACAGGTCAAACAGTCGTTCTTTGGTCACCGGCGGGACGGGCGGCGTGTCGCCTTCTCACCCAACGGGCGACGGCTTGTAACGGGCAGCTTCGACGGCACGGTCCGCATTTGGAACGTACAGACCGGCGAAGAGACCAGGACCATCGACGCGGCGCGCGGCGGTTACGTTGAGGGCGTCGTGTTCGTCGGCGAAGGCAACCAGGTGGCCTCGTGCACGAGCAACAGCGGCGACGTCGTCCTGTGGAACGCTGACTCAGGAGCCGAGGTGCGCCGGCTGCGCGGCCATGCCAATAAGGTCGGCGCGCTCTGCGTCTCCAGCGACGGCCAGATCCTCATCAGCGCCGGCGTGGACCGCACCCTGCGCTACTGGCGTTTGCAGCGTTAGGTCGAGTCTGGCGGATTGGGCTCGCACCCTCGCTCACGCGGCGGGCGGTGCGGCGGGCACTCACAACCGACGATGCAAACCGGGTTCCGAGTTGGTAGGGTGGGGGCGGGTCGCCGACCTGAAGGTCGAAGGTGCGCCCAGAGGTCCGATCGGCGG
>CALLZJ010000313.1 GCA_937858435.1 uncultured bacterium | reverse complement strand
GGTCGGCGGGCCGGAGCAGGTGCGGCCCGCCGATCTGGACGCCGAGGTCTTGCCACTTCCATTCCTTGAAGGGAGCCTGGGCCGTGCCGAGAAGTCCAGACGCGGGTCGGCCATCGCGGCGGAGCAGACAGTAGGCAGTCTCTCCGTCGAACACCAGGCTCGACTCGTTGGGGTAGCCGACGTCATGGAGCCGGGGAACGAGCGTCTCGAAGTGGCGGCCGTCCGCACTGACGTAGAGCCGCACGAAGCGGTCCGCACCGCAGCCGTAACCCAGTCCGTAAGCTCGGTCCCGATGCCAGGTGACCCGCCACAGCCAGAGGTTGGGCTCGCCAATCGGGTGGCGTTCGCTCCAGGTCTGCCCATCGCTGGAGAACCAAGCGAGTGACTGGTGGGAATGGGTGGTCTTCTGATGCAGGGCCTCGGCACCGGCGAGCATGAGCCGGGCGTCCGGCATGATGGTGATCTTGGCGTCACGCAGATCGGACTGAGGCGCGGTCAAGAGGGCGGCACTGGCCCAGTTCTCGCCATCGGCAGATGTGATGACCCGCAGGGCACCGTCTGGCGAGACATGCCCCTGGCCCTCGCGGAAGACGCAGACCCAGCGGTCCCGGAAGCGGACCAGGTCGGTGAAGGCATTGTGCGGTGCCTGATCCCAAATCTTGCGGACACTAAGCAGCTCTAATCCACCAGGCGCTCCATCGGCCTGGCACGGTGAGGCTGGCCGTGCAGAGGTCAGGCAGGTAGTTACCAGCAGCAGAATGGCCGAGCTGGCGACCGCTCGGCGTTGAAGGTGAGGGTAGACCATGGGCGGCGGGCTCCGAATGGGAGTGGGTAGGCAGCAGGAGTCTAACCCGCATCCTGCGGGCCTGCAACTCGGGCGGGTAAGCAGTGTTATAGAATGCTTAGGTCGTCGAATGCTTGAAAGGTCTTGTGTGCCTGCCCCAGTTGGGTGCCGCGTGGAAACGCTGTCCTACATCCTGCTTGCCGGCTTGGCCCTCGTCCTCGTCGTTTTTCTCGGGATGTGGCTCACTTCGTGGCGCCAGACCCTGCCCTGTCCGGTCTGGCTGGCATGGCTGGTGGAGATGGAGAACCCCTTCACTCGGGCCAGCCGGGCGGCGGTGATCATCGAGCAACTCGGCGTGAAACCAGGTATGGCCGTGTTGGACGCAGGCTGCGGGCCGGGACGGGTGACGATTCCCGTGGCCAGACAAGTCGGCGCCGGTGGTCGGGTCGTGGCATTGGACATGCAGACCGGCATGCTGGAGCGTGTGCGGGCCAAGGCCGCCGCGGAGAACCTCACTCAGGTTGAGCTGTTGCAGGCGGCTCTTGGGGAAGGCAAGCTCGGAAGCCAGAAGTTCGATCGGGCCCTACTGGTGACGGTATTGGGCGAGGTCCCCGATCGGCACGCGGCCCTGAAGGAGATCTACGAGGCACTCCGCCCCGGTGGTCTCTTGGCAGTGACGGAAGTCATCTTGGATCCCCATTTCCAGCGACAAAGGACCGTCACGCAATGGACGCAGGCAGTGGGATTTCGGACCAAGGCCACCCACGGCCATGGCCTGGCCTACACAATGATCCTCGAAAGGCCACTCGAAGGAGCTGCCGAGAGCCAGCCCTTGTAAGCGGCCGAAGCGATGGGGGCAGATTCTCAACCCGGCTGAAGAAGCACTTGCGGACAGCGGAGACGTCACCTTGAGCAGAAAGCGCCGGCGTTCCGAACACAAGCCTGCGGCAGCGTCAGTCGCCGCCGCCCCACTGCCGAGTTCGCGCTTGGGGAAAAGAGTCTTGGCGTGGATCGCGCTGGGAGCGGCCTCATTCCTTCTGACCTATAGCCTCGCCACCTGGTTCCATGCACCTTCGCCGTCGAACGGGCCGTCGGGCATGGTGTGGGTGCCGGGCGGAACTTTCGTCATGGGCAGTACTGGCACCGACCTGCCCCGGACGGAACAGCCGCAGCACGAGGTGCAAGTCAACGGCTTCTGGATGGATGAAACCGAAGTCACCAATGCCCAGTTCCGGGCCTTCGTCACGGCAACTGGTTACGTGACGACGGCCGAGCGTAAACCCGAGTGGGAGAGTCTGCAGCGGCAGTTGCCGCCCGGAACACCGAAGCCGCCGGAGGAGAGCCTGGTCCCCGGTTCGATGGTATTCACGCCCCCCACCTCGCCGGTTGGCACCGAGGACTTCACGCAGTGGTGGCGCTACGTTCCCGGCGCGAGTTGGAAGCATCCCGAGGGGCCGGACAGCAACTTGGACGGCAAGGATGATCATCCCGTCATTCACGTGTCCTGGGAGGATGCGACCGCCTACGCCAGGTGGGTGGGCAAGCGATTGCCGACCGAGGCGGAGTGGGAGTTTGCCGCACGGGGCGGGCTGGCGAGCAAGCGCTTCCCCTGGGGTGATGAGCGACCGACAGAAGACGCCGCACGCTGCAACATCTGGCACGGCACCTTTCCGCACCTGAACACCAAACCCAAGGATCGGCAGCGGACCATGCCGGTGAAGTCGTTTGCCCCCAACGGCTACGGTCTGTTCGACATGGCAGGCAACGTTTGGGAGTGGTGCTCCGACTGGTATCGTCCGGACGAGTACGCCCGACGTCAGCGGACCGGCAGCCCCACGGTGAATCCGACGGGGCCGGCCGCCAACCCGGACCCGACGTCTGGCCACATTCCCCGGAGGGTCACGCGGGGCGGCTCGTTCCTGTGCCATGAATCGTACTGTGAGAGCTACCGTCCTGGCGCGCGGCGCGGGACCGACCCCGATACGGGCATGTCTCACATCGGATTTCGATGTGTGAAGTCAGGGCCATGATTCAGGGGAGTGACCGATGCTGAGTCTCAGTGCGATGCTGGTCCTGATGGCCGCGTTGAGCGTGTCGGAGCCCGATCCGCTGCCATCCTGGAACGACGGCCCAGCCAAGAAGGCGATCCTCGACTTCGTGCGTCGTGTTACTGAAACAGATGGCAAGGATTTCGTCAGCCCCGGAGAGCGTATCGCCGTCTTCGATAACGACGGCACGCTTTGGCCCGAGAATCCCGTGCCCTTCGAGCTTGCATTCGTTCTGGACCGCGTAAAGGTGCTGGCTCCGCAGCATCCCGAATGGAAGGAGAAGCAGCCGTTCAAGGCCGTCTTGGAGGGCGACCATGCCGCGCTGCTGGCGTCGGGCAAGCAGGGGCTGATCGAGTTGATCAAGGCCTCCCACACGGGGATGACGACCGAGGAGTTCGACGCGGCCGTGCGGGTCTGGTTGCAATCGGCCAAGCATCCACGATGGAATCGCCCCTACACCGATCTGACTTTCCAACCGATGCAAGAGGTGCTGCGGCTGCTGCGGGCCCACGGATTCAAGACGTACATCGTCTCCGGAGGCACTGCGGAGTTCATGCGGGTCTGGTCCGAGGAGGTCTACGGCATCCCGCCGGAGCAAGTGATTGGCACGTTGTTCAAGACGAAGTTTGACCTGAAGGATGGCCAACCTTCCCTAATGCGCCTGCCCGAAGTGGTCCTCTTCGACGACAAGGAGGCCAAACCGGTTGCCGTTCACCAAATCATCGGCAGACGGCCAATTGCGGCGGTCGGCAATTCCGATGGCGACGTGGCGATGCTCCAGTGGACGACCACGCGAAAGGGACCGAGCTTCGGTTTGATCGTGCACCACACGGATGCCGAACGCGAGTATGCGTATGACCGCAGCCCCAAGAGCAGCGGCAAACTGGACCTGGGCATTGCCGAGGCCCGAAGGTTCGGTTGGATCATGGTGGACATGAAGACCGACTGGAAGAGGGTCTTTGCGTTTGAGGACTAATGCGGCTTGGCGTGCTGCCGTTCGTCAGGGCAGGTCGCTGGCTGGGCGGGGGGACGGAAGCGCAGAGCTTAGCCTCTCACTTTTCTTGCAGGAGCCGGACTCAGGCGATAACATGAGTACGAGTCTGACAAGAGCCGTCCTTGTCGAAGGTGACCGTTGCTCACGGTGATGCTGGCACTGTGCTGGTCCTTGTGCCTCACTAGCGCCTCCTGCGCGAATGAGAGCGAGTTCCCTTGTGCCGCAGGGCTATGCGTGGAGCACGTCTGGCCTGGAGAGGGCTCCGAGCGAGAAACCCCGCCAGAGGTCCGTGATTGCCCACCTGCCCCTTCGACCGAGGCCATGCACGAGGAGCATCGAGCTCCGAGTGAACGCGACTCCAGGTCCTCAGCGCCCGGCAACTCGCTGAAGCGAGGCGATGGTTCATTTCGCAGCCGACCTCTCCTGGGGCTGCCGCGCGAACGCGCCGCCGGCGCGCACCTTCCACGTCCCTCCCTGCAAGTTCTCTTCTGCACCTGGCAGGCATGACCAGCCCGAGTGGCTGAGCGCCTGCGCCCCCAGGTGAAGCGCAAGCGCCTCCGTGTCTACCGCAGGCCGCCCTGGGCATCGGTTGCAAGCCGACCGTCGCAGCGCGGCCATGGGCCCGTCCCTGGCGAAAGGGCCAGAATCTGCGTTCGTTCATTCGTCTCCACGACCAACAAGAGAACGACAGGAGAACTGGAAATGGCTAAGAAGGCCGGAAACTACCCGTTGCCCAACCACTCTCAGAATCACAACCATGCAGCCCCTCGAGATTCCGAAGTCGAGGAACTGCTGCGCAAGGCCGAGGTGCTGCTCAAAGAGAACGAGCCCCGAAAGGCGTTGGACTTGATTTCGCGCTCCAGGATTCACTCGCCTTGGGTGACAAATGCACTAGGCGTTTGTCAGCTTCGCTTGGGCCAGGCGAAGATCGCTGTGGAAGCTTTTCGCGGGCTTGTTCTGGGAGCTGGCGGCATTCAACTGCGTTCGGACGTGCCGCCCGTCTTCAAGGCAAACTTTGCGGTTGCTCTACTCAAGGCCGACAACATGGACGGATTCCTGAGCACCGTTGCCGAACTGAGTGCGGAAGAGCACCCGGCCGCAACTCGGCTCAAGACGGCCATCGAGGGATGGAAGAAGAGCCTGACGATGTGGCAGCGGCTCAACTGGTACTTGGGCGGCCTGCCCGCCACGCCGCTGACGCTGGACTTCCCGCTCGGCGATCTCACCTAGGAGGTAAGAGCCTCGTTTCTTGGGCCAGCACCGGGCATGGGAGGCACGTCGAATGGGCCGGGCCGCCGTTTGCAGGTGAGTTCCAACTTTGGGAGTTGGTGTCTGCAACGGTTGGCCTCGACCCATTTTGCCAAGTCGCCGCGAAGGTCCAGGTCGCTTTCCATTTTCGCACCTTTTTGTGCAGAAATGCTGCAAGGCCTAGCCGATTGATTCAGCATAATCCGCTCTCAGAGAGAAGATGTCATGATCGGTCGCGCCGTCCTGCCCAAGGCCGCCATCTTCGCAGTTCTGCTGTTTCCGTCGCTGGCCATGGCGCAGCCGGGCATCTACCTGCCGGGCGCTGGCGCGACGAACAATGGCATGGCGGGCGTCTCCACGGCCACGCCGCTGGGTGAGCGCAGGGGCATGGACTGGGAACCGGGCGCCCTCGGGCGGGTGGGGCGG
>CALLZJ010000312.1 GCA_937858435.1 uncultured bacterium | reverse complement strand
CAAGATTACCACCCACCAGGACCTGCTGCTCGCGGAGGCGATCCTGAAGTCCCGGCCCAAGCCCAAGTCGCAGTCCTACCATCCGTTTGCCGAGGAGGGCCGGTGGTAACGCCGCTTCACCCGTTGCTCTTCACGCCCGATCCGAGGCCGATGCCGTGGGGCGGCCAGCGTCTTGCGAGTTGGCTGGGGATGCCCGACTCGGGGGAGCCGATCGGCGAAGCCTGGCTGCTCAGCGACCATCCCCGCCATGCCAGCGTCGTGGCCCACGGACCCCTCCGCGGCATGACGTTGGCCCAGCTCCTGGCTGAACGGGCTCCGGAACTGGTGGGCCGCCGCTGCGAACGCTTCCCCCTGCTCATCAAGCTCCTGGATGCGCAGGAGAATCTCTCGATCCAGGTTCATCCCGACGATCTGCTGGCCCGGCAGTGGGCGCCAGGGGAAGGGGGCAAGACCGAGGCCTGGATCGTCCTCGAGGCCGCCCCGAGTTCCGCGATCTACCTTGGGCTGCGTCCCGGCATCGACCGTGCCGCCCTGGAGCGCGAGCTGCACACGGGGGCCGTGCCGCTCTGCCTGGTTCGCCATGAGCCGCGACCGGGCCAGTGCTACTTCGTACCAGCCGGCAGCGTCCATGCCCTGGGTGGAGGCACGGTCGTGCTCGAAGTGCAGCAGACCAGCGATGCCACCTTTCGGCTCTACGACTGGGGGCGCGTCGATGCTCAGGGTCGCCCCCGGCCGCTGCACTGGGAAGCAGGACTCGCCTGTCTCAAGGAGCAGCCCGAGGGCGCGGGACTTCAGTCGCCTCGGACGGAAGCGAGCGGGGCCGAGCTCCTGGTCGCCTGCCGGCACTTCGAACTGCGGCGCTGGACGGGCCCCCGCACCTGGGAGCCGAGCGGCCCCACGCTCTTCGTTGTTGAGAAAGGAACAATGACCCTGAACGACCCGACGCTCGGCGACCTGACTCTGAATCGTAGCCAGACCGTGCTCATCCCCGCCGCCTGCGACCCACCCCAAGCCGTCCTCCCCACCGCCGGCTGCGCTGCGATCGAGATCCGGTGGGAATGAGGCGGGAGTCTTCCCGCTACGCCCCGTCCGCCCAGGGGTATTCCATGTACTGGGCGGTGCGATGGGCGTGGTCGGTGCCCAGAAGACGGCGGATGACGTGGAGGGCGCCGTCGATGCCGGCCGCGATCCCCGCCGCGGTGATGAGTTGGCCATTGTCCACGTAGCGGACGCCGGTCCGCACCTCCGTTCGAGGAGCCAGGTCGCGCAGTCCCTCAAGAACGGTGTGGTGGGTGGTGGCGGCCAGACCGTCGAGCAGCCCGGCCTTGGCCAGGATCAAGGCGCCCGTGCAGACGGAGAGAACGATCTCGGCCCGGGCAGCGGTGCGCCGCACCCAGCCCAGAATCTCCTCATCGAGCATGGCGGCCCGCGCCCCCTGTCCGCCGGGGATGACGACGACGTGGGGGGCCTCCATCTCAGCCAACGTTCGCTGGGGCAGCACGTCGAAGCCCCGCCGGGTGAGAATGGGGCCCTTCTCCTTGGCTACCGTGAAGACGCGGACCGGCGGCGGCGTGCCTTCCCGTCCCGCCACGGCGAAGACCTCGTAGGGGCCGCAGAAGTCGAGCAGCTCGACTTCGGGAAAGATCAGGATGGCCACGTCGCGTGTCATCGTCGGGCTCCGGGCACGGCTACCGCTCTGGCCGCCGGGCCGCATACAGGGTGGTGATATATTTCATGGCGACGGTGCCGCCTTGGTGATAATGCTGGAACGCTGCTTTGAGGTCCGCGGCGAGGGCAGCCAGCCCTGCTTCACTCTTGGGTCCATAGGAGATCGACCGGGCCCGACCAACGACACCTTCTTCGTCCAGCCGTTGCTCGTGGGTGAACTCGTGCCGGCAGGCCGCGTCCCAGCCCGGCGCCTGGAGAAGCACGGTGCCGGCCAGCCGGCGCTGGCGTTCGAGGTCGGCGGCCCCTTCGCCGTGCCGATGGATCGCAGCGGTGTAGGCATCGTTGAACGGATCGCCGTCGGCCCGCTCATACCACATGAGGAAAAGGCTGCCGCCCGGCTTGAGCAGGCGGTGAAACTCGGCGAGGGCGGCCGTGGGCCTGAACCAGTGGAAAGCCTGGGCGGCCACAATGGCATCAGCCGAGGCGTCGGGCAGGGGAACCTGTTCCGCGGCGGCCTGGATCAGACGGATGCCGAGCTTGGACGGCAGCGTCTGGCGGGCGGTGCGCAGCATGTCGTCGTTGGGCTCGATGCCGATCACCTGCCAGCCGCGCTCGGCAAGCGGCTGAGCGGAGATGCCCGTGCCGAAGCCGACGTCGAGGACGAGGGCACCGGTGGCGAGGCCGGCGAACTCGGCGATGAAGTCATAAGCCGCGGGCGGGAAGCCGGGCCGATAGCGGGCATAGGGCTCGGCCAGCCCGGTGAAGCGCTCCTGCGGCGCGGGAGTGGTCACGGCTTGGCTCCCGGCCCGGGCTCCGCCTGGCGAATGAGCTGGACGACTTCACCCGCCAGGGCATTGGGGATGGGGATCGAGAGGTTGTACTGAGCGATTTGCCAAGGACCCTGGCCGACCCGGACGAGCACGCCGCTCCCCCGGCAGGTGCCATACTTGGCGTTTTCGAGCAGTTCGTCGAACCAGGCAACCTGGCCACCCGGGGCGAGTTCGATCTGCCGATCTCTGGGCACGTACTTCCAGCCGATCCCCTTGACGAAATAGGGCTCGACGAACTTGCGAAACTCGTCCCGGCTCCAGCGTTCGGTGGCGTCGGTGCCCAGGAAGACGGCTCGGGGGGCCAGGCAGGCGAAGTAGCGTTCACCGTCAGCCACGGGGGGGGCGGCGTGGAAGGCATCGGGGCCGGCGGCCCTGGCCGGGGGCGCAGTAGAACCGCGCCCCGAAGGGGGCGCCGATCCCGAGTTCCGACTCGGGCGGCCGCGGGCCCGCCGCATCTCGCCCAAGTCCGCTGAACTGCTCGCGAAGGATGAAG
>CALLZJ010000311.1 GCA_937858435.1 uncultured bacterium | reverse complement strand
TGGGGCTGGTGGCTCCCAGTTCCCAGGGCGATTCGTAGACCTTGGGCTGCTCCTGAATGAAGGGGATCAGCCGGGCTCCCTGACCCAGGGCCACGACAAGGACGCCCTCGGCCAGCGGGTCCAGCGTGCCGCCATGTCCCGCCTTCACGCCCGGGAACCACTCCACAACCCGATCCACGACGGTGCGGGACGAGACGCCTTCTGGCTTGTTCAGATTCAGGAAGCCATTCATGGATCAGACCTGTGGCCGGCCCGCCGCGCGGAAGCTAGTCCAGCGTGCCCGCTTCGTCGCGCATCCGGTCGGCTGCCGCCTTGACGTCGCGGAGCACGACCTCGTTCGCCAGGATGACTTGATATTCGACCCAGAAGGCCCAGCCATTCACGAACCAGATGAGCACGGCAAAGACGGGATGGGCCAGGGTCCACCAGGATTGCGGCTGGGTCTGGGCGCCGGCACCGGTCAAGGCGGCGCCGATGGAGGTGGCCATCGCCAGGAGCAGCAGCCGATTGACCCGGACCTTGAAGGACTTGGCCTGGGCCGGCCAGCCTTCGGGGTCCAGGGAGTAGGCCATGGCCACTTCCTTGACCCATTTGCCCGTGCCAAGCAGGTAGGTGAAGACGATGCAATGGACGAAGAGATTGAAGATCACGGCCACCAGGGAGACGACCATGTGGACGGTGAAGGTCCAGGCGGCGGCGGGGGTGGAGCCGTCCGGCGCGGTCGCCCCGTGGCTGCGGTCGTAGAGGAAGGCCACGCCGAGCCCAAAGGCGGCGGCGAAGAGCAGCGTGTTGAGCGTGACAAAGACCAGGAAATACCGCTTCATGCCGGGACAACTCGGGGTGACGGGCAGGGGACGGGGGGTGGGGGGTCAGGTTCAGCTTGCCTGATTTTCCCACTCCATGTTAGATTAAGGCGCACGCGGAATCGCAACCAGAGCGTCGGAGCAGCGGCATGATCGGCAACATGGGATATCTGTGTCTGGCATGCCTGCTGTGGGGGGCACAAGAGGGGACGGTGCCCACTTCACCGACCGCTCCGACTGGCGGTACGGCTCCGGCCGCGGCGAGTGCGGCCACGGCACCGGCCGGTGAACAGGAGCCCGCGGCCGTGCCCACAGCACCGGCGGCGCCCGTGGCCACGGGGATTGGGATGCCGCTCGGCTTGCCGCCCCGACCGACCAAGCCGGTGCAGGTTGAACGCCGGATCGGTGCCCTGGTGGAGCCGGCCTTGTGGCTGGTGGGGGCCTTGTTGCTGGGTGCGGTGGGGATTGCCGTCCTCAAGAAAATGCAGCGGCCCGAGCCCACGGACCCCGAGGCGGTGGTTCACGCGCAGCTCGCGGCCTTTCGCGCGGCCCATGAAGCTGGCGAGATGACGACCGAGGAGTTCAAGAAGGTCAAGGAGAAACTGACCCCGAAGATCAAGGAAATGGGGCAGAAGCCGCCGGAGCCGCCGGCCCCCAAGCCGGCCTCGTAGCGGGCGGTTGGCGAAAGTTCGGTGTCGGTCCGACGGCAGCAATTGTGCCGGCGGTCTAATTGGCGAGCCTGGCGCCACCGCGTTTGCCCACCCCTTGACCGAAGGGTACAATTGTCTCGCTTGCCGGCGGTCTTGAGGAAAAACGCCGGGGAAACCTGGAAAAGGCGGGACAGGTCGGCAAGCGGGCGGGCACAGACACCAGGCGGCGACGTGAACAGGGAGGCGGCATGGCCACCAAGGACAACAGCGGGGGACGGCGGACGACGAGCACCACGGCGAAGAATCGCAATGCCTACTGCTCGTTCTGCCGCAAGAGCCACCGCGACGTGGGGCCGCTGGTCGAAGGGCCGAGCGAAGTCTACATCTGCGGCGACTGCACCGAGCTGTGCCAGTCGATCATCGAACAGGAAAAGCGCCGGCGCAGCGGTCCCAGCAAGGGGAAGACCGAAAGCATCCCGACGCCCCGCCATATCAAGGAGAAGCTCGACCGCTACGTGATTGGCCAGAGCCGGGCCAAGCGGCTGCTCTCCGTCGCCGTCCACAACCACTACAAGCGCCTCAACTTGACCGATGAAGACCGCGGCGACATCGAGATCGAGAAGAGCAACATCCTGCTCATAGGCCCGACCGGCAGCGGCAAGACCCTACTCGCCCGCACCCTGGCCAAAATCCTCGACGTGCCCTTCGCCATCGGCGACGCCACCACCCTCACCGAGGCGGGCTACGTCGGTGAGGACGTTGAGAACCTGCTCCTGAAACTCCTCCATGCCGCCGACTTCGACATCGAAGCCGCCCAACGCGGCATCATCTACATCGACGAAATCGACAAGATCGCCAAGACTCACCACAACGTCAGCATCACCCGCGACGTCTCCGGCGAAGGCGTCCAGCAGGCCCTGCTCAAGATGCTCGAAGGCACCGTGAGCAATGTCCCGCCCCAGGGTGGCCGCAAGCACCCCGAACAGCAGTACATCCAGCTCGATACGACGAACATCCTGTTCATCGCCGGCGGCACCTTTGTGGGGCTCGACCGCATCATCTCGCGCCGCATCGGCCGCAAGACGATCGGCTTCGGCTCACAGCTCGGCCAGCAGCGCGACGCCAACCTCGGCGAACTCCTGGGCCAGGTCACCAGCGACGACCTCGTCGAGTTTGGCATGATCCCCGAATTTGTCGGCCGCTTGCCCGTCATCTCGCCACTCGATCCGCTCGACCTCGACGCCCTGGTCCGCATCCTTAAGGAGCCCAAGAACGCCCTGGTGCGGCAGTACCAGAAGCTGTTCGACATGGAAGGGGCGGAGTTGGAGTTCACCGACGGCGCCCTGCGGGAACTGGCCGCCCGGGCCAAGCAGAAGGACACCGGCGCCCGTGGCCTGCGGAGCATCGTCGAGGAAGTGATGGCCGACTCCATGTACCAGCTTCCCGACCTGGAGCAGAAGGGCAAGTTCGTGGTCACCGAGGCCGTCGTGCGAGGCGAGAAGTCGCTCTTCGGCGACCAGGGCCGGCCCCCCGAGAAGATCAGCGCCTAGGTCCCGCTTTCCGTACCCTCTCCTGCAGCGTTGGCATCGGCCTGGATGGGGTCTGGTGCCAACGCTGTTTCTCTTGGACCACGAGGCATCCGCGTTCGCGCCGGCACCTGCTACAACAATGCCAGGACCGCCGTCGACCAAGGAGCCGCACGTGATCACGCTCAAGGGACAGAAGGACTTTGCCGTACCGGCCGCCACGCTCTGGGCCAAACTGTCCGACATGCAATTCCTGGTCGAATGTGTACCGGACAAGCACGCGGTGAAGGCGGTGTCCTCCGACCGAGCGGAAGTCGTGATTCGGCCCAGCATCGCCTTCCTCAAAGGCGAATTGGCCCTGACGATGGAAAAGACGGCCGAGACCCCGCCCACGGCCGCCACGCTGACGCTGAACACCAAGGGCATCGGGACCACGAGCACCGTGGTCGCGCAGTTCCAACTGGCCGAGAGAGAGGCCGGCGCGAGCACCTTGGACTGGAGCGCGGAAGTGACTCAGCTCGGCGGGTTGCTCAAGGCCGTCCCCAAGGGATTCATCCAAGGGGCCGCCCAGAAGCAGATCACGGAACTGCTCACCTCACTGGAGGCGAAGCTCCTGGCGTGAAGTCGCTGGGGTCAGGCGGGCGGGGGGACGCCTGGGGCGCTCGAGATCAGAGCCAGAAACCGCGCTACTTCCGCCCGGCCATACACCGGTATTCGCCACCGCCGACCCTTGGAAAACTCCCGGCCCGGAGTAAACCGCGCCGCTTGTAACAGCCGCCGCAATCTCCGCAGATCGGACCGCGTGTTGGCCGTTAGCCGTACTTCGTCGCCCTTCTTGTACTTCTGAGAGCCCTCGGCCGCGATCCGATTGATGTTCTGGCGGCGGACGTGCCCGTTCTGCAGAAACCGGGCCGCCAACTCCGCAATTACCTCGACCGGGACCTCGACCTCGGACTCGGTCATGGTGTTGCCTGCACTCCCCAAACGCCTCTTTCTCCGTGTGCCGCGTGTTCCCACGCCACCTGGATTGGGCTTACTCTTGGGCCGATCGGCGATCAACGCGCTACCCTCCAAACTTGCCAAGGGATGCTCCTCAAGGATACCACGCATTCGCGGCGTTCAAACGTGCTTTTCAGCTTCACAGCCTCTGACCTTGGGCCAGTACCAGGACCGCCTGCGCCGCCTGTGATGAAACCGGGCGGTCGAACGAATCACTGGGCATGCGGGAACGACGGGCCATGGAGCGTGCGGTGAAACTGTTTGGCAGAGTCGTGGTGCCTGGGAGCCTGGCGGGCCAGTCCGCCCGTGTGGAGCACGAGCGGTTTCTGGCCCTGGTCGCGGCCCACCAGGGGGCCCTGTTCAAGGTGGCTTGGGCTTTCGCCCGCTCCGCCCATGACCGTGACGACCTGCTGCAAGAGATCGCCACCCGCCTGTGGATGGCCTTCGGCCGCTATGACGGTGGCCGGCCGTTCTCCACCTGGATGTACCGCGTCGCTCTCAATGTAGCCATCGACTTCCGCCGCCGCCGCCGACGCTGGGGTCGGGAACGGTCTGGCCTCGACGAGCAGACCGCCCAGGGGGCCACCGTCAGCCAGGCAGACGCAGAACACGCGCTGGAACTACGCGAGTTGCTCGAGCAGCTCGGCGACGCGGATCGGGCGCTCCTGCTCCTGCATCTGGAAGAACAGACGCACCGCGAGATCGGCGCGGTGCTCGGCATCAGTGAATCAAACGTGGGCACGCGCCTGAACCGTCTCAAGAACACGCTGCGGCGTCTCAGCCAGGAGACGACCAAGGCCCAGGAGGACCTCTGACATGCAACTCGAACAGCTCCAGGCACAGTGGCGGCAACTCGACCAGACGCTGAAGCAAACGCTGGCCTTGCAGCAGGAGGTGTTTCGGCAGGCGGTGATCGCGCCGGCACGGCGTCGCGTCCATTGGCTGGCGTTCTGGCCGGGGCTGGACGTGGCCTTCTGCTGCATCGTCATGCTGCTCGGCGGCGCGTTTCTGAGCAGCCACTGGAGCGAGCCGCGGCTCGTGGTGCCGGCGGCGGTCGTAATGGCTGCCGCACTGGCCTTGCTGATCAGTAGCGTGCGGCAACTCGTTCTGCTCGGCGAGCTGGACTGGTCTGGACCGGTGGCGGCGATTCAGCATGCCCTGCAGCGGCTCAAGGTCCAGAAGATCCGCCAGTTCAAGTGGGTCATGCTGCTGGCACCGCTGGTGGGCTTCTCGGGTCTGGTGGTGGGCCTGCAGGCAGGGCTCGGCTGGCTGACCGACGGCCGGGTGGATGTGGTGGAACGGCTCGGCTCCGCGTGGATGCTGGCCAATTATGCCTTTGGGTTGGCGTTCGTGCCGGTGGGTGGGATCGTGGCGGACTGGCTGGCCCGGCGCTACCAGGGACAGGGCTGGTGGCGAGCGGTGTTGGACGACATTTCGGGCGCGAGTCTCAATGCCGCGGCGCGGGAGGTTGAGCGCTGGGTGAGGCTGGAGCAAGGGGCGGAGATTGACGCGGGCTAGAGCCTGCTGCTACCGCGGGGGTGGAGCGGGTGATGGCGAAGGCGTTGGCGGGGAGGGTGGAGGGGCGGCGCCGCCTGGAGCCAGGTTCTTGTAGAAGTCGGCGACGACGTCGCGCTGAGCGGGCCGTACCTTTTGCTGCCGGAGGGCTTCGCCGGCTTGTTCGCGAGCCTCGACCAGTTCCGCCTGCAATTCAGCCGACGACTGCCCGACGCCGTCCCGCCCGGGCTTGGGCTGTTGTGGCCCCTGGCCCGCTAGCCGCATCCGGCCCACCGCGGGATGCTGCGGCCGCAAGCGCTCATCTTCCGAATCCGTTCCGTCCAGCTTCTCGTCCCGCCGACCAACACTTTCGCCAGTCTCCGTGGAGTAATCCGGCCCTTGTCCCTCACTTTTCAAACTGCCTCGTGACCTGATCCCTGGGCGCCCCCGGCGCCCCTCGCCGTTGCCCAGTCAGCAGCCCATGCATTCTTTGAGTTCCTCCAGATCGAGTTCCATCTTCTGGAGTTCGGCCAGCTCCTTCTCGGTGAGTTCCATCTCCTCGAGTTCCTCGGCCAGGCCGGCCAGTTGCTCCATCAGTTCCTTCTGGTCGCCGCTCTCCAGGGCCTTCTGGCATTGGCCCAGGGCGTCGGCGAGGCGCTGCAGGTCGCGCATCTTGGCGATGTCGCGCTGGATGCTCTCCTGCTCCCGCTGCCGCGTCTCCGGGTCCATGTCGCTGCGGGCCAGGTTATCCATCCGCTCCCGCTGCTGGGCGAGGTTGTTGAGCTTCTCCTGCAGGTCCTTGAGTTGCTTCTCCAGTTGCTGGCGCTCCTGATCGCTCAGTTCCTTGCGTGCCATCTTCTCGGCCAGCTTCTTGAGTTCCTCAAGGGCCTTGGGCATTTTCCCTTCGGCCAGGGCCTGGTGCATGGCCTTGGCCGGGCCTTCGTCCATGTTCTTGAGGCCGGCGTCGGCGCGGAGCTGTCGCTTGAGGTCCTCGACCTTGGCCAACTCTTCCTGCCGCTTCTGCACTTGCTCGCTCAGCCGGGTCAGTTCCTGGACCTGAAGCTGGAGTTCGCGGGTTTCCTGTGGCTTCTCCAACTGGGCCAGGAGCTTGTCGAAATCCGCCGTCAACTCGGCGAGTTCCTCGCTGTCGATCTCCTTGATGCGCTGCTTGCGGTCCTCATTTTCCTGCCGCAGGGCCTGGACGTCGATGGGCTCGGGCGCCGGCATCGCTGGTTTTTGGGCAAGCTGAACGGGTTGGGCGTCCCGAGGGCCGGGGGCGAAGCCGGCAGCGAGGAGCACGCAGACCAGCGCGCCCAGAGGGGCGAGGGCTCGGCGTGGGGGGAACTGGAAGGGGAAGCGCTCCGGCACGCGGATGCCATCGAGATGGCCCCGGGCGTCGGCGAGGAGAGCCTGGCCGGCCGGCGTGTCCCGCTGCTCGGAGGTCAGGTGGACGGCGGTCGTCATCCGTTCGCGGAGTTCGAAAGCATGGTCGAGCGCCAGGGCAGCGGTGGTGGCGCTCGGTCGGCGGAGCAGCGTCCAGGCGAGAGCCGTCGCCACGCCCAGGAGTAGGGCCAGGCTGGCCGGCAACCAGTTCCAGGGGAGGGGAGCCGCGAGCCATGGCTCCGCCACATGCCAGGCCGCCGCCAGGAGCAGCAGGACCGCCAGGGCACCGGGCAGGGCCTGGAGCAGAAGCTGCCCCGTCTGTCGGCATCGGACGGCGCGGATGTGCCCCTCGATACGCTGGAGCAGTTCCGTCTCGGACATGGGAAGCCCCCCGCGTGGATTCGTGCTCCCATTCTACACCATCGGCCCGACGGCGGGGAAGGGGCCGGGCCACGTTATCCGAGTGAAAAGGGCCCCCGGGTGAGGGCAGGCTCGGTTCACCCTCTTGGCTCGCGGAAGAAAACTTCAGATAGCCGGTCCACGGGGAGTGACTCGCGGCAGTTACTCCCAGGTGGGGTCGGCGGTACAAGGCCGGTCCCCGGCGAACCTCGAACCGGGAGCGCTCTCATGGTGGAAATGCAGCAGGCAGCGATCGATGCGGCTCTCGGGCAGGGTTCTTACGCCTTGTGGGCGGTTCTGCACGAGGCGTTTCTCGAGGAGCAGACCCGGGCCGACGACAACCTGGAGTCCTGGTCCAGCTACTTTTTCCTGCACATGGCCAACTGTCTGGAGCCCGACAAGCTGCGTGCCGAGGCCATTGCCGAAGACTATGTCGATGCCCTGTGCCGGGTGTCGGCCGGGGAGATCGGCGCGCGGACCAAGGCCCGGGTGCTGCCGGGCATTCTGAACCTGGCCACCGAGTTGCTCTGCGGGGTGAACGACGTTCTGGAGAACATGCACTATCAGGCGCTCCGCATTTTGCTGGTCCACTTTCACAAGTCCAACCTGGCCAAGGAGGCTGAGAAGGCCCTGGAGTCGATCGCCCAGTACAAGAAGGACTTGGAAGCGGCCAAGTCGGAGCTGAAGACGGCCGGCATTCAGTTTGTCGGCAACGCGATTGTGGGCGGCGTGTGCATGGCCCTGTCGGGCCCGCTGTCGTTTCTCATAGGCGGCGCGGTGGCCGTGGGTCAGATGGTGGCTGACGATCACCTGGGTACCAGTACTTCCGAGCTGCAGACCTGGAGCAGCCGCGGCGCCACGGGCAGCGGCTATGTGGCCGGCTGCATCAAGGAGATCGCGGATATCGGCTCGAAGAAGCACACCGTGGCCGGCCTCGCGGGCAAGTCCCTCTACTTCACCGGCCTGGGCCTGGACCTCTTGGAGGGCTATCAGGCCTACGGCAAGGTGAAGGCCGCGATCAAGTCGGGGCAGCAGGCCCAGGACGACCTGGAGGCTCTGGAGCGGAAAGCCGAGCGGCTTGAGACGACCTTGAAAGGAATCAAGAAGACCATCAAGAGCCTGCGGGACCAACTCCAGGCCGAAAGCAATCACGACCTGGCTGAGCGGCGCCGCAAGTTGGAGCAAGCCATGTCCGCCGCGAGCTACCAGCCCAAGGGTTTCGCGGCACGGCGTTTCATGTCGCTGGCCCAAGTGGGCTAGACCGGCTGGGACTGGCGTCAGCGGTTCGGTCCCAGGGAGTCGGCCTTGGCCTTCCAGGGCTGGCCGGCTTCGGGGCGTCCCCAGACCTCGTAGGTGCGGACCAGCGAGATGAACAGCCGCCGCCGCACAGCGGTCGGCACGTCGGCGTCGTCGCCCCAGGCCGCCGCCGCCCCCAGGAGCCGTTGCTCGGCCTCCTCGAAGCGCTTGGCATTGGCGAGCAGGGCCGCGAGGCTGATCTCCGTGGCCAGCGTCTGTTCATGCTTGGGCCCGAGTTGCTGCCGACGCCGGCGGACGCACTCTTCCAGGTTGGCGACGGCCGCGTCAAACTTGCCTTGATGGGCTTGGGAAGCCGCCAACTCGTTCAGCGCCGAGGTCGTGTCGGGATGGGTAGGCCCCAGCAGGTCGGCCCGCCCTGCCGCACAGCGCTCCAGGACCGCCTCGGCCTCGGAGTGCCGGGCCAGCCGCGCCAGGCAGTAGCCATGAAGGAAGACATGGTCCAGCAGTTCGGCCTGGTCTTCGCCGGTCGACCCGCGCTCGGCGAGTAGAGCGGCGAGCGGCTCGGCCTCCGCGAACCGCCTCTTGTTCATGAGCTCCTTGACCAGATTGGCGAGCACGTGCC
>CALLZJ010000310.1 GCA_937858435.1 uncultured bacterium | reverse complement strand
GCGGCGGGGAAGGCATGGAGGCGGGCGGGGATGGCGGGGGTTGCGTCGGCGTCCACTCCCGCCCGCGCGGTTGGCCGGGGAGCCAGGCCGGCCCACGTCAGGACGCCCAGTGCCACCGCCGCGAGGCCGGCCAATCGCCAAGCAATGTCCATGGGCCAACCCTCCCGCTGGCGGGTAAGTGTGATACTGAAGAAGCTACTTGGCTGCCATGAGGGCAGCAATCAGTCCGACCAGGGCAAACCCACCGAGCACGGCCGCGACGATGAACAGAGCCAGGCGGGTCTCGCCGATGCCGATCTCGGTGCGATAGGGGTCCCAGGCCAACTCGCCGTCCCGTTCGCGCCATTCGATCCGCCGTTTGAGCCGGATGCGGCCATTGTCGAACTTCTCGAGGAACTCCCAGCCGGCCTTGGCCTCCTCGGCCAGGATGGTCCGCAGGCGCTCCGGCTTGGAGAACCCGCCCACGGAGTTGCGGATGATCTTGAACTCGAACTCGGCCAGTTCGCCATCGGAGTAATGGGTCATTTCCTCTTCCTCTTGCCGCATGGCGCGAACCCGGGCGGCGTGAGCAGCGGCGGCGGCGTTCGTGACCAGGGCGGGGGGCATGGGCTTCCTTGTTCTTCGGACCGGAGGGCTGGCGATTTCGGGAGGTCAACGAGGCACGGCGGGCAGCGTCAGCAAGTCGGGCGGCACTGCCTCCGCTTCCGGCGCGAGCTTGACCCCGAGCACCTCCGCGAGAATGCTGGCGGCGGCGAGCGGCGTCACGGCATCGGCCCGCACGCCCGTCCGCACCCCCGCTCCATACACGAGCAACGGGACATGGGTATCGTACGGATGCGGCGTGCCGTGCCCCGTCCCCGTGAGTCGACTCGAAGGGTAGAAGTAAGGTTTGATCACGACGTACAAGTCACCGCTCCGGTCGGGGTGGAAGCCACGCCAGACCCGCTGGGCCAGTTCATCGTTGGCAGGCATGGGCCCCACCATCTCCGTGCGGGTGAAGACGCGGAGGATGCCGGTCTGGCTTTCGAGAAAAGTCTTGGCCTCTGCCTCGACCGTGGCCCGCGGCACCCCATGGGCGGTGAGCGTCCGCTCGTTCAGATAGACGTCCATGTCGCCCCCCGTCAGGATCCAGCGGCCCTGGTTCTCTCCGCGGCCGAGCTTCTCCTGCAGATGCCGCTCCAGGGCCGCCATCGTCCGGCTGGCACTGACTCGCCCGGTCTCGATCCCCTGGGCAGCGCTGCGCTCGGGGAGCGGCACCACGCCATGATCGGAACAGACGACGAGGACGTACTGGCCTCGGCCCAGCCGGCCATCGAGATAGTCGAGCATGTCGCGCATGAGCCGATCCGAACGGAGAGTGATGTCGAGCACTTCGTGGGAGTCAGGCCCCCAGGTATGGCCGACCGCGTCATTGGACGAGAAGCTGATGCTGAGTAGGTCGCTGGCCGCGCCTTGGCCCAGTCGTTCCCCCTCGATGGCGGCCTTGGCGAACTCCCAGAGCAGATCGTTGCCAAAGGGGGAGTTGTAAAGCGCCTGGTAGGAGCGGGGGCCGGGCTCGGTCATGCCGCCGGACATCGAATGGGGGAAGGCGACGCCCTGCTCGACGCCGCTCCCTTCGCCGGGGCCGACGTCGGGTCCGGCATGGGCGGTGTAGTCGACGTCGGGACGGAGCCGCTCCCACTGCGTGCCGAACCAGCGGTCGGGGACGCGGCGGTCGTTGAAAGCCTTGGCCCAGTCATGGGGCGCGGCCCGGTAGAAGGTGGAGGTGACGAACTGGCCGTCGGCGTCGTCGAACCAGTAGACGGCATCGGCCCGGTGGCCAGCGATCAAGACGCCGCCCCGGTCCTTGAGGGACATGGCGACGACCTTGCCGGGTGGGTCGCGCTGCTTGATGCCGTCGCCGAGTGCGGGCACGAGCAGCCTTTCGGGGGAGCCGCCGCGGCCGCCGCTGCCCGCAGCCCGGGACGGGACCCGCTGGTAGCGATCACCGAGCGTGGCGCAGTAGACCTTGCTGCCCTGGGCCCGGTCGAACCAGTCGTTGCCGATGACGCCATGGACGCGGGGCGTCACGCCGGTCCCCATCGAGGCATGGCCGGCGCCGGTAACCGTGCTGGCATAGGGGTAATGGCACTCGGCGAACCAGGCTCCTTCCGTAAGCAGTCGTTCGAAGCCGCCCTCGCCGAAGAGGCTGCGCCAGCGGGCCGGGTAGTCGCCACGGAGTTGATCGAAGACCACGAGCACGGCCAGCTTGGGCCGGTTGGCCACGCTCTCGGGGCGGGGCCCAGCCTGGAGACGGGCGCTGCCAACCACGAGGCTCGCACTCCCCGCGAGTACCAGGCAGGAAGCGAGGAGGAGCAGTCTGGGGGACAAACCGGTTCGTGTGCAATTGGCTTGGGGCATGATCGGACTCGAGGGGCGGGGAGTAGGGCACGCCTCCAGGGCGGACCGGGTTGGGGCCACGGCAGGGCCGAAGAGGGTTCCATAGGATGAAGCTCATCGTACCCGGAGGGGCACCCGCTTGTCCACGAGCCCGACTCAGCTTCCCGCAACTCTAACAAACGAAACGACCAAGGCCCGGCCCGAGCGGCTGCTGGCACTGGACGTGGTCCGCGGCCTGGTGATCGTCCTGATGGCGCTCGATCATGCCCGGGACTTCTTCGGCTCGTGGGGCTGGGGACCGACGAACCCCGCAGTCGCCACGCCGGGCCTCTTCGCCACCCGCTGGATCACCCATCTATGTGCCCCGACCTTCGTCTTCCTGGCGGGGCTGGGGGCGGCGCTGAGCGTGCTTCGGGGCCAGAGCCGCTGGGCCGGGTCGGCATTCCTCATCAGCCGGGGCTTCTGGTTGATCCTCCTCGAATTGACCCTGGTCAAGTTCGGCTGGTCGCTCAACTGGAACTACGACTTCGTCATGCTCCAGGTAATCTGGGCCATTGGCTGGTCGATGATCGCCCTGGGACTCTTGCTCTGGCTGCCCATGCCCGTGATTGGGCTCATCGGCCTGGCGATTGTCGGCGGCCACAACCTGACCGACGGCCTCGCCAGTGCCAAGGTGCTTCCCAGCGCCCCCTGGCTTTGGGACTTGCTCCATAACCAGACGGGGATGCTCGTGAACCGCATCCCCTGGGTGGCCGACCTGGTTCCGAACGCCAACCGCCGCTTCGTCTTCAATCTGTATCCCGTGTTGCCCTGGTTCGGCGTCATGCTGACCGGCTACGGAGCGGGGCTGATCTACCGCCTGGACCCGGCTCGGCGGCGGCGGGTGCTCATCCTGCTGGGCTTCACCCTGCTGGTCGGCTTCTTCGCCTTGCGTTGGCCCAATCTCTACGGCGAACCGCTCAAGTGGCGGGTCTTCGACGACCCGGACCGGAGCGTCATGTCGTTCCTCAACTGCACGAAGTACCCGCCGTCTTTGCAGTTTCTGCTCATGACGCTGGGGCCGGCTCTGATCCTGCTTGGCGTGTGTGAATGGACGCGTGGCCTGGGGGCCCAGTTCTGGGCGGTCTACGGCCGGGTGCCGCTCTTCTTCTACCTCATCCACTTGCCGCTGCTGCATGCCGGGGCCAAGCTCATCGCCAACTGGCCCGCCATTGAGAAGGTGACGGAGCGAGGGGCGGCCTCGCCGAATTGGCAGTTGGCGGGCGTCTATGCCGCCTGGGCCGGGGCCGTCCTGCTCCTGTTTGCACCTTGCTGGCTCTTTGGCCGACTCAAACGCCGGTATGGCGGCCCGCTTCGGTATCTGTGATTCCAGGCAAGTTACCGCACATGGCAATCGCGTATCGGTAGCCGCAGCCTTCAGGCTGCGTGAACGACAACGTCCCAATTGGAAATGGGCTCTCGGGGGCTAATGCCCGCGGCTACCACTGGAGAACAATCTTGCCGAAATGTTGGCCGCTCTCCATGTGGGCCAGGGCGGCTGCCACTTCCAAGGCTGGGAAGCTCCGGTCGAGCACGGGACGCAGCCTATGGTCGGCGATGGCCCGGTTCATCTGTTCGAAGGCGCTGCGCGGGCCAACGAAGATGCCCTGCACGCGGACGTTCTTCATGAGCACGGGCAGGGGGCTGAACTGGGCCGCGGCGCCGGCGAGAATGCCGATCAGATGGATGGACCCATTGAAGCGGATGGCCCTTAAAGACTGGGCCATGGTCCCCGCCCCGCCGACCTCGACGATGTGATCCACGCCCTCGCCGCCGGCCAGCTTGCGGACCACGTCGCCCCAGTCCGGCGTGGTCTTGTAGTTTACTCCGGCGTCGGCCCCCAGCTTCCGAACCCGGTCCAGCTTCTCGTCGCTGCTGGAGGTGGCGATGACCCGGGCGCCGTGGAGCTTGGCGAACTGAAGGGCGAAGAGAGCCACGCCGCCCGTCCCCTGGATGAGGACCTGATCGCCGGCCTTGACTTGGCCGTGCCGCACCAGCGCGCTCCAGGCCGTCAGTGCGGCACAGGGCAGCGTCGCCGCCTCGGCATCGCTCAAATGGCTGGGCACGGCCACAAGCCCCGCCTCGGGCAACACGACCTGCTCGGCCAGGAGACCGGGCTGTCCCTCACCGAGAGCGGTCCGCGCGGCGGCGGCCGTCAACTCGCCATCCACCCAGCCGGGCGCGAAGTGCGCCGCCACCCGATCCCCGACCTGCCAGCGCGTCACGCCTGGCCCGACGGCCAGCACCTGCCCCACGCCGTCCGAGAGCGGCGTGAACGGGAGCTTGAGCTTGGGGTTGTACTGACCCTTGACCACGAGCAAGTCGCGATAGTTGAGCGACCAGGCGCGCATCTGGACCAGGACCGTGCCGGGCCCGGGGCTCGATTCGGGCCGCTCCACCCAGGTCAGCGCGTCCAGGCCGAAGCGTTCTTGGATGACACACGCCTTCATGCTGCACCTCAAGGCCGACGAGAGGATGTCACTCTGCTGTTGCAGCGTACCAGACTGGCATGGCCGTTGCCACTGGAGCAGGGCCTGGCCGGTGGTAGTCCGCGGCTACCGATGAGTGGATACACTCTGGGCGAAGGCAGCACCTAGACGGCACGCAGCAGCAGCGCAGCGGGGCCGGCGAAGTCCACCAAGAGACCGGGGCCGAGCGGCGTGAGTCGAGGCGGGCGCGGCGAAGGGCTGAAGGGGGTGTCCTCGGTCGTCAGCACCAGCTCCCACTCCTGGCCCGGGTTTGGCAGGGCGAGCGTCAGCCCGGCCAGGTCGATAGGACCTCGGCCTCGCAGCCGGACCAGGATCAGCCAGTCCAGATGGTTCCGCGCGCGCCGTCGGACCACGAGGTCATCAGGCCCCCAGGCATGGACTTCGCAGGGACAGGCGTCGGTCAGGGTCGGCTCCGTCCGCCGAAGCCGGAGCAGCGTCCGATAGAGTCGCCGAATCGAGGCGTGAGGCTCGTGGCTCGCTTCCTCCCAGTCCAATACGCAGCGGGTGAAGGTGGACCGTTCTTGCGGGTCGGGCACGGAGTGGTCGAAGGCGGCATAGTGGCGGTGATCGTGCTGGCGTCCTGCAGCCACGGCCTGCCCGAGTGCCGGGTCATGGTCCGTGAAGTAGAGGAACGGCGTTGAGGCGGCCCACTCCTGACCCATGAAGAGGAGTGGCGTCTGCGGCAGGGTCAGGAGCAAAGCCGATGCCGCCCGCCAGGTCGCCCCGTCGATCTGTTGATGGAGCCGGTCACCCTGGGCTCGATTGCCGATCTGGTCGTGGTTCTGCAGGTAGTAGACGCAGCGGCTGGGGGTGATGCCGGTCGGATCGGTGCCGCGCGGCTCGGCATAGTGCACCGCATATTGCCCCTGGTAGAACCAGCCATGGCGGATGGTCGTGGCCAGGTCGGCCATGGTCCCGGCGTAGTCTCGGTAGTAGCCTTCATGATCGCCCGCCAGGAGTCGGCGTGCCTGGTGGTGGAAATCGTCGCACCAGATGGCATCGAGCCCATAGCCGCCTGCCGAGGTGGGCCGCACCAGGTAGGCGAGGTTCCGCAGGTCCTCGGCGATGAGCAGCGCGGGCCGACCCACCTCCCGGACGCGCTGGACCAGCTCGGCCAGGAAGTGGGGCTGGCAGTCGTCCAGGATGGCATGGGTGGCATCGAGCCGCAGTCCATCCAGGCGAAACTCATGGAGCCAGTAGAGGGCGTTCTCGAAGAAGAAGTCGCGGACGGCGGCCGAGTGTGGGCCATCGAAGTTGAGGTCGTCGCCCCAGGGATTCCCGGGCCGGGTCGAGCGGTAGTGGGGGCTGAAGCAGCCAAGGTAGTTGCCGTCCGGACCCAGATGGTTGTAGACGACGTCGAGCAGCACCGCGAGTCCGAGCCGATGGGCCGTATCGACCAGCCGGCGGAGGTCGTCCGGCGTGCCGTAGCAACGGGCTGGGGCGAAGAGGCTGACGCCGTCGTAGCCCCAGTTGCGCTGGCCGGGAAAGTCGCCCAGGGGCATCAGTTCGATGGCTGTGACGCCCAGATCGACAAGTTCGGGCAGCTTCTCCTGGACACCGGCAAACGTCCCGGCTGGGGTGAAGGTGCCGACGTGCAGTTCGTAGATGACGGCGTGGTCGATGGTCAGGCTCGGTCCCGCGTCGGCCGACCAGGTGAAGCGGTTCGGATCGACGACCTCGGAGGGGCCATGAACGCCGAGCGGTTGGAAGCGGGAAGCGGGATCGGGGAAGGGGCCAGCCCCATCGACGCGGTAGCGATAGCGCGTGCCTGGTTCGAGTCCGGGGAAGAAGCCGGCGTGGTAGCCCTGCTCGACGGGATGCAGCAGCAGGACTTGGCCCGGAGCGGAGGCGGTCGGCTCGACGACGACCTCGACCCGCATGGCCAGGGGGGCCCAGACGCGGAAGCGAACGCCCTCTGGCTCGACGCACGCCCCCAGCGACGGCTGCCAACCCCGTGCCATGCCCGACATCCCCCACGCCCCACCGCATCCGCCTGGAAACTGTAGCAATGCACGGGAGGAGGGGAAGGGGGTGTGGCGGGCCTGGCTGGCGTCACGATAGAATGGGACCACGAACGAATACCCGATTCGTCGTGTGGATCGGTCTCAGTCGCAAGCGGTCGAACCGCTGGGCAGCAAGCCGAAGTTCTGATGCAGCGACGGGAACCGCCGTTTGTTGTTCAAGGCGGATGCCCGCGGGACTGGCGAGGACTGGGCGGAGGTCATTGCTTGTCACCTGTGCGAGATACTGGGCCTGCCGCACGTCGAATACGAACTCGCGGCTGAGTACGACGGCGAGCAGTACATTCGCCCCGGCGTGGTCTGCGAGAACATGGCCCGCAATCCCGTCGCGCTGGTGCTAGGGAACGAAATGTTGCTAGCGGTCGATCCGCAGTATCCGCAGGCGCAGCGGTTCAAGGTCCGGCAACATACGGTCGAAGCGGTGAGCGACATCTTGACACGACGTGCGCCCCCGCCGGATGACTGGATGGCAGAGGTTCCCGGCGGCGTCCATTCGGCCTTGGACGTTTTCGTCGGATACGTCATGCTGGACGCCTGGATTGCGAACCAGGATCGGCATCACGAGAACTGGGGGGGCGCTTTGGGACGGAAGGCCTTGGCGGTTGGCCCCGACCTTCGACCATGGTGCTGCACTGGCACGGAACCTGCGAGATGATGAACGTGAGGAACGGTTGGCGACCAGGGACCGATACCGGACGATTGCGGCATTCGCGGCCAAGGGGCGAAGCGCGTTCTACGGTTCGCCCGCCAGCGACAAGCCGTTAGAGCTGCGCGAAGCGTTCCGGGCCTTCTCTGCCCATGCTCCAAACTCGGCCCTTGCCTGGCAGGATCGGCTGCGATGCGTGAACCGCGATGGACTCTTGGGTATCCTGGAAAGAGTGCCCCCGGCCCGCATGTCCGAGACGTGCAAGCGCTTCACGCTGGAACTGTTGCTGACGAACCAAAATCGGTCGCTCGAATAGGATGAACTCCCTCTTTGTGGCCTGGCGTCCACCGGCGCCCGATCAAGCCGGCTGGCGGCCTGTGGGCCGGCTGGAACACGACGGCGAACTCTACCGCTTCTCGTACTTGCAAGGTTCGAGGAAGCCGGGCTTCCGGCCGTTCACGGGCATGGAGAAATTGGAACAAGTTTACGAATCGGAAGAACTATTCCCGTTGTTCGCCAACCGGCTGTTATCCAAGGCGCGGCCAGAGTACGAAGCCTACCTGCGCTGGAGCGGCTTCGACATCGACAACCCGCCCGACCCGCTCTTGATCCTGGGGGTGACGGAAGGGATTCGCCGGACGGATGCGGTCGAAGTCTTTCCCTGCCCCGTGCCCGACGCGGACGGCTGCTACCTGAACAAATTCTTTCTGCACGGCGTTCGCTGGATGCCCCCGGCGGCCATCGAGCGGATTTCTCGGCTGGCCCCCGACGAACCCTTGAAGATCATGCTTGACCTGCAAAACGAGCACGATCCAAACGCCGTGGCCGTCCGCACTGAAGCCGAGCGAATCCAGATCGGCTTCGTGCCACGCTACTTGGCGCAGGATGTTTGGCAGCTTGTGAACCAGTGCGACACGGAGTTCATCAAGCTGTATGTCGTCCGCGTCAACAACGATGCCCCATTGCAGAACCGCGTGTTGTGCCGGATGAGCGCTTGTTGGCCAGAAGGATTCCAGCCCTGTAGCGGCGCGGACTTCGCGCCTATCCCCGCGATTGACCCCGTCAGTGTTAACACCTGAGCCAATGATCCAAGAGGCCCGTGGATGTCGCGACTGCTGAGCCAGGGCGAGCAACTCATGATTGCCGGGGCGGGCTGTTCTGCGTCGTCGATCTGGCCGTGCTCGGGTCGCTGCGCAGCGCCGAGGGCACTGGGCTCGGTCTGCTCGCGGCGTTGGCCTTCGGGGCAGTGGCGCTGGCGGTGTTGCTTCGGGTCCAGGCGCTGCGCCTGCGGCAGAGACGCATCTCCAGCGTGGCGGGAGCCTGCATGGTCCTCTTGCTCACCCTGGCGGCCTTGAACGTCTACTTCATTCGCGCGATCGCGGAAGCGGTTTAGTCGATCAAGCCAGCAGCGGCCGAAGCCAAAGTTCGAGCATAAAGCGTGGGGACAGCACCGGCCATTAGCCGCCGAGTTGCCGCTGGATGGTGGTCCGGGCGGCGGCGAGGGCGTCGGGGAGCTTGCTCGCGTCCTTGCCGCCGGCTTGCGCTAAGCCGGGACGACCGCCGCCCTTGC
>CALLZJ010000309.1 GCA_937858435.1 uncultured bacterium | reverse complement strand
GGAGCGAACCCCGGTCCAGCGCCGGTGGCAAAGCTGGAGCATCCGCGGCCGCCACGACGGCAACTCGAACATCGGGAATCGTCAGCCCGGCCAACTCATGCACCCAGGGGGTCGGGCTGGTGAGCGGGACCAAGGCTGGTCGAGGCGGCACGATCTTCAGCCCGAGCTTGGCCGCCAGGCGATAGCCGTCACCGGTCGTGCCGCATCCCGGGTAGGACTGGCCGCCGGTCGTGAGTAACACTTCCGTGGCGATGAGGGTCTCCGCCGGGGTCCGCAAGGTCCAGCCGACTTCCGACACTTCCCAGTCGCGGACGGGAGTCCGCAGGGCCAGCGTGGCTCCGGCCCGCTGCAGCCGCCGGGTCAGGGCATCGAGCACGTCTTTAGCGCGATCGCTGACGGGGAAGACCTTGCCCGTTGCCTCGATCTTAGTCGCCACGCCCTCGGCATTGAACCAGCGGACTAGCTCCTCGGGCCCTAAAGCGGCGAGTGCCGAGTGAAGGAACTTACCCTGCGTCCCGAAAGCAGCCACGATCCCACGGGCATCGGTGGCTTGCGTCAGATTGCAGCGGGTCCCTCCGGACATCAGAATCTTGACGCCCGGCTTGGCGTTCTTCTCCAGCACGAGCACACGTTGACCACGCTCAGCGGCCCGGCACGCAGCCATCAGCCCCGCGGCCCCGGCTCCGATCACCACGAGATCCCAGGCCATGCGTTACTCTCTGATGGGCAAGCCGATCAGCTCGCTCGGCGCGTCCGGTTGACAAGGTCATGTGCCTGGCGAATCGGCTCCGTGAGCCGCCAGCGTGGAGCCAACGCCAAGGACCAGGCCACGGCGGAGGGCAGGTCGATGAGATGGCCCGGCGAAACGTAGACCGGCTTCACTCCCCGGCGCGTCCGGACCGCCATCCCCACGATCTCGCCCCGGTCCCGAAGGGGAGCGGTCGCCCCGCGGCGCTCCGCGAGCCGGTCAGGCCGCCCCACGAGCAAGCTCTTGGCACATCCGAAGATGGGCCGGCCGAGCCAGAGTCCCAGATGGCAAGCAAGCCCCAGCCTCCGGGGATGGGCCAATCCTTGCCCGTCGACCACGAACAGGTCGGGCTGACACGAGAGCCTTGCGATGGCCGCCAGGAGTGCCGGAGCTTCCCGGAAGGAGAGCAAGCCCGGGATGTACGGAAACCCGGCCTCCCCCTGCCAGGTCTGCTGTTCCACCAGTCGCCAGGTGGGGTAGTGCAGCACGCACACCCCAGCCGTCAGGTGGCGGCTGAAGCGGGCATGCGAGACATCCAGCCCTGCCACCAGGCACTCTTGGCGGACCGGCAGAGGACGGGACGCATCGACGGCGTGAGCCAACTCTCGTTGCAAGGCCACTGCCGCGGTCGGCGTCAGGTCCCAGCGATGCGCGACGGCCACGGCGGCACTCTCTTCAGTACCCGCCCCCAGGCGGGTCAGTCGTTAGGCTCGTCTCCATTGTTCAGTTGGCGCTTGCTCGTGAGCAGCTTGTAGAAGCAGAAGCCCGTCATGCCGATCACGACCGTCCAGACGCTGAGCATGAAGATCCAGGCACCTTGCGTCATGATCAGGCCCTCCCCTCGGCCCGCCGACGCACCCAGGCTTTGCGCACCAGGATGCAGAAGAAGGTAAAGGCCCCGACCATGACCAAGCGGTCGATGGTCCGCATGACCACGAGTCCTTCCCGGTAGCTCTTGGCCTCGGGGGTCTCGTCCGGGGGTGCCTGCAGATCGCGGTAGAGCAGCTTGCCGATCATCCCGTCCGGCGACCAGTCCCAGGCCGGAGCCGGCTTGCCGTTGGTCCAGGCCTCGAAGTAGGCCGACCACCCGTCGTCCCGGGTGACGACCTGGCCAGTCTCTCGGTTCACCTCGCTCACGGTCCCTCGCGGCTGGAAGGCATAGCCGATCAGGATCAGAATCAGGAATAGGGGCGTGATGTACTTGATGACGTAGTAGAAGAAGCCCGGCACCCGCAACTCGGCGCCCTTGCGAATCTCCGCCCAACCCCGCTCCATGCCAAAGACCCAGGCAAAGAGAATCGACTCGATCAAGGCGAAGACAACGAGGCTAAAGGTACCAACCCAGTAGTCGAACTCGTCGAAGAACGACCGCTGAGTGAACATGGCGACGGGCAAGGCCAGGGGCAGGAGCAAAGCCCCGAAGGCAACCGCGGATCTAGGCCGTGACAGCCCGTACTCCTGTTGCAAGAAGGCCATGATCGGCTGCCCCATGGCCAGCGAGCTGGTTATCGCGGCGAAGAAGAGCAAGCCGAACCAGAGGAAGCCGGCCACCGGGGCGAAGGCACCCCACTTATTGAACAGCGTCGGGAAGACAAAGAAACCCAGGGAGAAGCCAGAACGCTGTTGGACGTCCGCCAGCCCCAGGTAGGCCACGGCAATGGGGATCAGAATCGTGCCGCCGAGAACGACCTCGCAAAACTGGTTGGTCCAAGCGGCCGAGGTGCCGGTGAGGGCAACGTCGTCCTGCTCCCGCAGGTAGGAGGCGTAGCAGTGGATCGAGCCCATGCCGATCGAGAGCGTGAAAAAGATCTGACCGGCAGCCGCGAGCCAGACCGACGGGTTCTTGAGCGACTCGAACTTCGGCTCCCACACAAAGTTGAGACCCACAAAGGGGCTGGCGACGGCGGCTGCATCCGTTTTCGGGTCGATCATCAAGCCACGCACCGCCAGAATCGCCGCGAAGACGATCAAGAGCGGCATGCCAATCTTGCTGACCAGTTCGATGCCCTTGGCCAGGCCGCGCGACAGGATGCTGATGTTGATGATGATGCACAGGAGGAATACGCCCAGGCCCCAGGGGCTGATAGCGAACACACTCTGGTGGGCGCGGGGGTCTTCACCGGTCAGCTTGCTGTAGAAGTCAAAGACCCGGCCGATGCCTTCCGGCCCGTCGAACTGCGGCCCCGTGAAGCCGCCGATCAGGGCGTTGATGGAGTAGCTGATGGTCCAGGACTCGATGTAGAGGTAGTAGGCCGCGACGAGCAGATTGGTGAAGAGGCCAAAGACCCCGAGGTACTTCCACCAGGCCCGGCGATTGCCGAGCGTGTCGAAGATGCCAGGCGTGGAATGGTGGCCGTGCTGACCGCCGAAGCGGCCCATCGACCACTCGACCCAGATCAGGGGCAGCCCCAGCAAGATCAGGGCCACGATGTACGGGATCAGAAACGCCCCGCCGCCGTTGGCCGCTGCCTGGGCCGGAAACCGCAGGAAATTGCCCAATCCGACCGCGTTGCCCGCCATCGCCAGGACCAATCCCACCCGGGACGCCCAGCGTTCTTGTTTCGCCATTCCATCAACCTCGGGAACTTGCGAGCTTAAGATGAACAAGGCATGATGGGCTGAAGGTAACTGCCATGACCGCCGCTGTCAATCCTGAGCCTGCCAAGACCACCGCGCCGCCGCGGTCGCTCTACGCTCATATCCCCTTCTGCCTGCACCATTGCTGGTACTGTGACTTTGCCGTCGTCACCGGTCGCGACGACCTGGCCGACCGCTATCTCGAGGCCCTGGACGCCGAATGGCGGCGGCAAACTGATCTCGTGCCTGGCATCCAGACCCTTCAGACCGTTTTCGTCGGGGGCGGCACGCCGACCCAACTCATTCCCGACCAGCTTACTAGGCTCTTTGAGATTCTGCGAGGTCCCGTTGCCTTTGCTTCCGACGCCGAGGTCTCCATCGAGGCCAATCCCGAAGGCTTCACTCCGGCAAAGTTGGCAGCGCTTGTGGCTGGCGGAGTCAAGCGCGTCAGTCTGGGCGGGCAGTCCTTCCAGCCCCGCCACCTCGCCTTCCTCGAACGCCGCCACACTCCCTCGGACCTGGAGCGGGCCATCGAACTCGTCCAGTCGGCGGGACTGCGCTGCGCCGTGGACCTGATCTTCGGGCTGCCCGACCAGAAGCTGGCGGATTGGCAAGCCGACCTTGAGGCCGTCTGCCGGGCAGAGGTAGGCCATGTCTCCACCTATGGGCTCACTTACGAGAAAGGCACTCGGCTCTGGAGGGATCGGGAAAAGGGAAGCGTCCTGCCACTCGCCAACGAGACCGAGGCTCAGATGTACGAACTGGCCTTGGACCTGCTCACGGCGGCCGGCTTCGAGTCCTATGAGATCTCGAACTTCGCCCGGCCCGGCCAGCGCTGCCGACACAATGAGGTCTACTGGGCCAACGATCCCTGTTTCGGAATTGGGCTCGGAGCGGCTCGCTACCTCGATGGCACACGCAGCGTCAACACCCGCAGCCTGGATACCTATCTGGAACGATGCCAGGCCGGCCTGGACCCCGTGCAGTCCGCCGAGACCCTTGACCCCGAAGCCCGAGCCCGGGAGACGGCCATGGTTCAGTTACGTCGTACAACCGGGATCGACCGCGCGGAGTTCCGGCAGCGGACGGGGTTCGAACTGGACGCTCTCGCCGGTTCGGCCCTGAGCCGCCACCTGGCCCGAGGCCTGCTCCTAGACGACGGAAAGACCGTGCGTCTGACACGGGCCGGTCGGCTGCTCGCCGATGAGGTGCAGGCAGACTTTCTCGTGTCACGCTAAGAAGGCTTGGCGGGGCTACCCATGGGGCTGCCGTTGCCCTTGGAGCAGGCCCTCGGTCGGGCTGGAGGCAGTGGCGTAAAGACGCTTGGGAATCCGCCCTGCCAGGAAGGCCAGCCGGCCGGCCTGGCAGGCGTCCTTCATCGCAGCCGCCATCCGGAGCGGGTCGGCACAACTGGCGATAGCCGTGTTGAGCAGCACGCCGTCGCAGCCCAGCTCCATGGCCACAGCCACGTCACTAGCGGTGCCCACGCCGGCATCGATGATGACCGGGTAGGTCGGGTCGTCCTTCTTGAGCTGTTCCAGGATGATGCGGATGTTGTTGGGATTGAGGACGCCCTGCCCGCTGCCAATCGGACTGCCGGCCGGCATGACGCTCGTGGCGCCGGCATCCCTCAGCCGCCGAGCCATGACGGGGTCGTCGCTGGTGTAGACCAGCACCTCAAAGCCGTCCTTAACCAGCTCCACCGTGGCCGTCAGCGTCTCGACGGGATCGGGCAGCAGCGTGCGGGGATCGGCCAAGCATTCGAGCTTGACCCAGCGCGCTCCCGGATGGCCTAACCCTTCGAGGATCTCCCGCCCAAGGCGGGCATGACGGACGGCGTCGGCGGCCGAGAAGCAGCCCGCGGTGTTGGGCAGCACCAGATAGCGTTTAAGGTCGATGAATTCCAGGATGTTGCGGCCGTCTTTGTCCAAGAGCCGCTCCCGGCGGACGGCGACGGTAATGGCATGGCAGCCGCATAGTTCATGGCACCGCTGCATCAGCTCGAAGCTGTCATACTTGCCCGAACCGGCGATAAGCCGGCTCCGCAGGGCGAACGAGCCGACGTTGAGCGGCGGCTCGTAGAGTTCGGTATCGTCGGTGGCACCGCTGCCGCCCCCGACCAGCGTGACGATCTCGATGCGATCTCCTTCCTGGATTTCGCACACCGCATGCCGCGTCCGGGGCACCAGGTGCTCGTTCACCTCGATGGCGACGCGGCGATCGTCCACCCCAAGTTCCCGCAGCAGGGCTGCCAGACTCGTGCCCGAAGACAGGGTTCGCTCTTCGCCGTTGAGTATCACACGCAGGGACATGGGCGTCGGCCTCGAAGCGTTCAGATAGGTTCATCTTAGATTGCTGGCCCGTGTGGGCAAAGGGAACCTGGTCCGAGGTGGAAGCATGCGTGCCTCCTTGCTCACCGGCCGGGCATATGCCACAATGCGGCGAGGCAGGAGGCGTGGGCCATGAGACATATCACCGCCATCGGCTGGACCGGCGCCTTCGGTCTGCTGCTGGCCCTCGGGGCCGGGGCCACCGTACCGGTACGGTCAGGCCCCTACTACGTCATCGAAACACGGGATCGGTCACGGGTCTCGGCCCTCCTGACCTTCGACGTGCAATGCCCCGATTTCACGGCGTCGGAGTGGCGCGCCTTCGCCGCCATCGCCCCGGAGCTGCCCAGCCAGTTCAACGTTCGCACCAGCCTCGACCCGCCCGGCGTGCCGGTCCGGGAGCGTGGCCCATTGGGCCGACGCCTGCTCATGGCCCGGGTGCCGGTGGTCGAGCGGCAGCTACGCTCGGTCTTACCTCTGCAAGCGACCTACGAAGCCACGCTCCGGGCTCGGACGCTTCGCCGCGTGGAGGAACCGCCGCCCGGTCCCCGAGCCCGGCTGACGGTGGCCGAGCGGGCCCAGTTCCTGGCCGAGCGGGGCGACTTCGACTGGAAGCAGGAGCGCTTCCGATCGTGGCTCAAACAGGAGGGGCTTGAACGCCAGCCCGACGAGGTCGACGTGGATTTTGCCCGGCGGGTCTTCCTGCATCTGCGTGGGCGAGCCAGCTATGACTTCCAGGAGGAGATGGACCGGCGGGCTTCGGTCGTGTGTCAGGATGGTAAGTCCGACTGCGGTGGGCTTTCGACACTTTACGGGTCCGTGCTCCGAGCAGGTCGGGTGCCCGCCCGCACCCTCTATGGACGTTGGGCCATGTCCGCCACAGAGGGGGAGAAAATCAACGAGACGCCCTATTACCAGTGGCATGTCAAATCAGAGTTTTTTGCCGAGGGAGTGGGCTGGGTGCCCGTCGACTTGGCGGCCGGCATCGTCTTCGATCGAACTCCCAATGGGCTCCTATTCTTCGGCTTCGATTCCGGCGAGTTCATTACATTTCATCTTGATTCGAACTGGGCCATTGAGACGGAACTGTTCGGCGTGAAGACCATGCATAACCTGCAAGGGCTCGCCTGGTGGGCCCGGGGCCAGGGCAACGTGAAGAGCGCGACCATCAAAGAAGGCTGGACGGTGAAGACGCTGCCGACGCCGTGACCTGTGGCAGCGCCCGCTCTTAGTCGGACTTGGCCTTCGTGGCCTGGTCGAACTCCGAACTGGGCAGGTAAACTGCGCGGCCGTCGGCATAGAGCCCGCAGCGGCCGCCCATGCTGTCGGCCGTCGCTTCCCAGGCGATGAGCGTCTCGCCCGCGGGCTGTGGCAGGTGGCTCGGGTTTACCCCGTAGCAGATGACAAAGGGCTGTTGGTCTCGGGGGGAGACGAGGTTGCGCGTGGGCCCTTCGAGGTAGGCCTTCAGGTCGTTGGCATCGCGCGGCGGAGCTGAGGTGAGGCAGGCCATGTAGGCGATGCCAATGGAGCGCAGGGCCGCCAGGCTCTTCTGTCGCTGCATATCTTCCGCATAGTTCCGGCCGCCGGCCACCTGAGCAGGTACCTCCGTGCCGCCAGCATCGGACGGCGCACTGATTTTCTTTTGACAGCCGCCGAGCAGTCCCGCGGCCATCAAGCACATGAGCGGCCAGCGGAAAACTCTGAATTGAACTAGGCGTGCATGCATGGCGATGGCTCGCATGGTGGAAACCAGGGTGGCCCTAGTCCGCATGCCGGGGTTTGGCCCGGCGAAACTCCTGGAACTTGGCATCCTCCATCGATCCCCCATGGCCGTTGGCGAAGAGCACACACCGCTGGCCGGTGGGGTCGGGAGTCGATTCCCAGGCCAGGAGCGTGGTGTCCTGCAGAGCCACGGGCAGGTCGTCGAGGTCGACGCCCCAGATGATTACGAAGGGCTGGCCATCGCGTGGACTTTTGAGGTCGGCAAAGTCGGCCGGCAGCCAGCGCCGCAGGTCAGCGGGACCGAGCGGGGGGAAACGCGCCTCTGCATTCCGGCTCCAGAAGCCGGGCGGGGACTTCAAAGCTTGTTGGTAAGCCCGACCGAGCAGTCCGAGCCGATAAAGCACCTGGGATCGGCCCGAGAGCGTTCCGCGATCTTCCCTGACCATCGTCGCCGCGGGCGCCGTCACTGCGACCGAAGGCACCGTGACCAGTCCCTTGGTCGAGATCGGCGAGCGGGAACAGCCACCACTCACCAGCAAGGGCAGCCCGAGCGCCACGATACCCCAGCGCGTCAGGTACTCCAGCCTGGACGTCGCGGAAGCCGTGGGCATGGGGTCACCTAAACTTTGGGGCGTGAGATGGTGGGCGTCGTGGGCGGTGTCGACTCCGGGTCCGTGGACAGCGGCTTGTCTTCCCAGCGCTTGGCCTTCGGCGTGGTCGAAAACTCCTCTGCCGACATTTTCCGCACGCCGGTGTCTCCCAGCAAGACCCAACCCCCGACTTGAGGCACGGCGCGTTGGTAGCCCAAGATGGTGGCCGAGGCTCCCGACTGCCGTTGCATGTCCGTGACGCTGACACCGAAGTGGAAGACGATATCTCCCAGAATCAGGTGGTCGGCAGCGTCCTGGCCGGCAGGCGTGTCGCCCAGGAAGGGGCGCAGGTCTCCCGCTTGCATCGGGGGCCGACCGTACTGCTGACAGAAGCGGCGGTAAGCCACGCCGACTGCGAACAGTTCAGCACTGGCCGGCTCCGTGCCGGTGGGCTGAGGCGGCTCACTGCATCCCGGTAGCATGAGTGGCAAGAGGGTGAACAACAAGAGGTACAAGCGGCCTTGCTTACGCAGGTCGGTCCAAACCATGAACGACATCCAACACTGACGCTTGGTGACCGAGGGCTCTGGTCAATCCAGTGCTCGCCAGACTCCAAGCCAGTCTGGCCAGCGCGGCCGAAGGGTATTGTGGTTGGCGCGGCGAGCTACGACGACTGAAGACGACGAAGATTCCATGAAACTCAGTGCCCCCTTCGAGAACCAAGGTTCGTCAGGGGGCTCGACCTTGCCGGACAGTTTCCTACGAGCCGGCAGAGGTCCGCTGGGCTAGCGATTGCGCCGCCATGACCACAGGAACCGCAGCAGCGGCGGCCGAGACCACGGCGGGCACCGCGGCAGAGGACATCGACTCCGCGGCCGAGTGGGCAGCGGCCGACACCCGCTCGCTGGCCGACTGGGCGGCGGCGATAACGGTCTCGCTGGCATGGTTGGCAGCGGTACGAATCGACTCGGCGGCCGAATGAGCGGCGGCCAAAACGGTCGGACCTGCCGTGCTCACCGAATCCGAGGCCGAATGGGCGGCCTGAGCAATCCGCTCGGCAGCGGCTTGGGCGGCAGCACGCAGCATTTCCGAAGCCGCATGGGCGGCGGCCCGCATCGAGTCGGCGGCCGACGTGGCGGCTACCTCGACCGTGACCAAGGGCGCGGCCGAACTGACCTGCAGCGCCGCCAGCGTCGGCACGGCCGGCTCGCTCGGCGCCGCCATGGCCGGCGTGGCAATCTCCACGCGCAGCTTCGGCAGAGACGAATCCGCATGCGCCGGGAGCTTCTTCTTCGGCGGCTTGCGGAGGTCCCACACGATCCCAAACCAACTCAGGACCTTGAGCGTCATGTAGCTCAGGTCCACTTCCCACCAGCGGAAACCCTGGTTGGCTGAGCTTTGGTAGTAGTGGTGGTTGTTGTGCCAGCCTTCGCCAAAGGTCAGCAAAGCGACCAGAACGTTGTTACGGGAGAAGTCGTTGGTCTTGTAGCGGCGCGTGCCCCAGAGGTGGCACAACGAATTGACGAAGAAGGTGACGTGATAGACGGCGACGGTGCTCACGAAGAAGCCCCAGACCAGCCCGCTCCAGCCACCGATGAGGAGGCACAGGACCGCGACGACCAACCCGGGAATCCAGTGATGTTTTTCCAGGAAGCGCAGCTCCGGGTACTGGCTGAAGTCGCGCATGTCGTGCCAGGGCGTCTCAGCCCAGTCTTCATCGAAGATCCAGCCCACGTGCGAATGCCACAGCGTGTCCATAATCGGGCTATGGACGTCGCGCTCGCCGTCCGAGTGGCGATGGTGGTGGCGGTGATGGCCCGCCCACCAGATCGGCCCCTTCTGCATCGCACTCGTGCCGAGCAGAGCCAAGACGAACTGGAACACCCGGCTCGTCTTGTAGCTCCGGTGGGCAAAGTAGCGATGAAAGCCCGCCGTCAGGCCGAAGACCCGCAAGGCGTAGAAGACGCCAAAAAGCGTCAGGGCTGTCGCCGTGGCTTCGATCATCGGCAGGAAGACCGCCAGACAGGCCACGTGCAGGAAGATGAACGGGATGGCCTGGAGCCACATCTGCGACCGGGGACGATTGCTCTCGGCGGGTGCCGACAGCCCTTCTCCAGGGATGGACACTTGCGTGTTAATGGCTTGCTCCTTGGCAAGTTCGCACAGGGCAGGAGGTAGGGGCAGAGCGCGGTGGTTCAACTCTGGCCGACCGAGACTAGCGGCCGGTGGTCGCTTTGCGCTGCGCTTTGGCAATATTGGCGCGCTTACGCAGTTCCGCGCGCCGCCGTAGTTCGCAAGGCTTCTCGTAGTGCTTCCGCTTGCGCAGCTCCTTGAAGATGCCGCTTCGTTCCATGAGCTTCTTGAATCGCCGCAGTGCGACGGTGATGGACTCTTTTTCGTTTACGCGCATCCGCAAGGGCATGAAGACCGGCTCCTCCCGTTTCTGGAGTGAAAGTAGGCCCGCCGCAGGCGACGGACCACTACGAGACGGCCCCCTTGAGTATACCGCCGGTTCGTCAGTTCGGCTACCTGGATTCAGGCCTTCCCCGACCGCCGGCACCCGCCCAGCGTCACAGATTCAGGTTGGCCAAGGCCTGGATCGCCTTGGCCGTATCCTCGGGATTGTCGCAGGCCACGAAAGCCACAAAGCGACCATCGATGGCCGACATGGTCAGGCTCTGGAGGTTCAGCCCGGCGTTCGCCAAGCACGAAGCGAGGAAATGGCCCAGCCCGGGCCGATCCTTCCCCCGAATGCGGAGCAGGACTAGGTCGTGGGCATGGTGAAGATGGACGGCATGGGCGGCCCGAGTCTGGTTTGGGCCCGTGATGGGGGCCACGTACAGCTCGCCAAAGCCCGGCTTGTGGGGCATCCGCCGGGACAGGATGAACTCGAGATTGGAGCCCGCCTGGGCCAGTGGCTCAAGGATGCTGGCGACGCCGCCGGACCGGTCGGGAAACTCGGTGGACCAAACCGGGACGCGGTCGAGATTGAATTCCATCAGGCAAGCCTTTCGCGACAGAGCGGCCTCGAGGGCCACGCCTGGCCGGGGTCGACCGGGCGCGGCGATACGCACGATGCTCGCATTGTCGCAAGTGCCCTGCGAAATGCAACCATGGATCGCCAGCCGCCACTACGTCTTTCCCTGGCTAGCAGAATCGGGCAGGGGATCCGCGCTCGGTCAGCGGCAGAGCCCGGCGCCACGAATCCAGCACCAGGTCTGCCAGGAGCCAGCGGTGCGCAGCCCGACGCGCCATCAGGGCGGCCAGCAGAGCCCGGTCCGCCACGGCATCAGACCGCGACAAGGGCGGCGGGGCCACCAACGCGAATCGACTGAGGGGAGAAGCAAGGTTCCAGTCGTCAGCGCGGGTCGGCCCCGGCGCTCCTGGCGGCGCGGCCTGCGGGTCGGTGGTCGTCGGTTCCAGTCCCAGGGCGGCGGAACGGTCCGGCGTCAGCCCCATGGGTGCGGGGCCATCATCGTCTTCGATCCAGATCGAGATCGACTTGTAGAGCAACTGAACGCCGCTGGAAGGACTCCGGAGCGCCACCCCGAAGACTTCCAGTGCCTCGGGATTGCTGTCGTTGATGATCGGAATGGCCACAGACTTGACAGTGTCGTTGGGGCCGAAGACCAGGGTGCCGCTCTGGGCCACGTAGTCCTGGCCAGGCGTGGCGGCATTAGGAAAGGGCGAAGAGTAGGTGCTGTAGTCGATGCTCACCGTGCCGAAGCTGCCAGCGGTCCGCACGAAGGTGATGATCAAAGTGCCGATGTTCTCGGCCACGGTGATCGTCGGGGCTGTGGGGGCGAGGGTTCCGGGCGCGGTACTGAAGACGCCACGCCAGACGCCGCCGCCGAAGGTATTGACCCAGATCTCGTTCGCATTGTGGGGGTTGAAGAAGACGCGTTCCGCTTGCCGGAAGGGGAAGGTATCGATCCGCGTGAAGGCCGGCGAGACCGCACTGAGGTTCGTCGTGTACCAGAGCCCCTCCGTCTCGGTTGTGAGATAGGCCTGAATGGGGTTAGACGGATCAATGGCCAGGGCGGTGACGCGGTGATGAGTCGTCAGGCGCGTCCAGGAGAGTCCCTTGTCGGTCGTGCGGTAGAGTCCGCCGAGGTTGTTCGGGGGGCCGCCCCAGCCGCTCCAGACGCCGACGTACCAGGTACTCTGGGTTGCATCGGCGGGATCGATCACGAGGTCTTTCGTGTAGTAGAGCATGTTGGCATGGCTGCGGTCGAGCCAGGACGTGCCGCCATCGGTACTGAGGAACACGCCGGAACTGGCCGTGAAAGCCCCGCCGGAGTTGCGGCGACCGCAGTAGGTCACCACCAGACTGCCGTCCGCGAGCACGAGGATGTTGAAGGGGTGCCCCTCGGTGCGGGGTGGGTTGGTCAGCTTGGTCCAGGTGGAACTGGCACCGGCACTGAGGTTGTTCGTGACGTAGATGCCGCCCGCGGTGCTGTTCACGACGGCAGCGTAGAGGCGGTCGAGGTTCGTGGGATCGGTGGCTACCCAGACGACGGGATTGCCGAAGTTGTGCAGCACCTGCCACGATTGCCCGTTGTTGGTGGAGAACAGAACCCGGCCGCCGCCGTTGTCGATGCGGCTGTCTTGCAGGTAAGTGGTCTGATAGAGGTCGTGAACCGTCGACGTTGCCGCGTAGAGCGTGCTCTGAGTGTTGTGCTTGACGATGCGGTACATCGAGTTTTCAGTGTGGCCCGTGTAGCCGAAGTTCCAACTCTGCCCGGCATTGGTGCTTCGCTGCCCGCGCACGTCCGAGTTGGCGATCAGCATGGTGTTGGCGTCAGCCCAGTAGACTTGCCAGCTTGTCGTATTGTCCAGACCGCTCGAGCGGTAGTTCTTGCCCGTGCCCGTGCTCTGACCGGCCGGATTGAGATCGTCGGGATGGACGTAGAGTGCCCGCCAGAGCGCGCCGCCGTCCGTCGTGCCGTGGGCAGCGCCTAGATCGGTGATGATCGCCCGACTGGAATCGCCGGGCGCCACCGCCAGCCCGAGGACATATTCACCGTAGCCCCAGCCCCGGTCTCCGCCGTGCCCCTGCCAGCCGGTCTGAATGTTTTGGTTGTTGGTGGTCAAGAACACGTTCTGCCAGGCGGCCCCAGCCGTGGTGGACTTGTAGACGATGGGTGCGCCGGCGTTGCTCCCGCCGCCCACATAGACCGTGTTGACGTCGTTCAGGGCAGCGCCGACGAAGAAAGGAAAGGTCCCCGCGGGAATCCCCGCCGAGCGGTTGACCCAACTCCCGCTGCCCAGATCGAGGGTGTAGACGCCGCCGTAGATGCCAAAGTCGGCCCCCGTGATCCCGGCATAGACGTTGGCGGCAGTCGCTGTGACCGCGAACAGTCGGGCCGTAGCCCCGTTTCTGGCCCCAGCCATGCTGAGGATGCCCTGCCCTGCAGGCACGCCGGTTAACGCGTTCATTGTGAAGGTCGAACCGCCGTTGGTGGACGTGAGCAGGCCGAAGTTGGTGCCGACGTATATGCTGGTGCCGTCGAAGAAGACGCCGCCGACGTGCAGGCCGGTGTTCGTGTTCGACGTCATGTACTTCTCGCTGAAGGAAGCGCCGCCATTGTTGGAGAAGTAGAGCCGGGTGTAGCTGGTGACGATCACGCGGTCGGCATTGGCCGGGTCCGCGAACAGGGTGTAGGCGGCGCCGCTCGTGGGGTCGGAAGCCAGGGGCGTCCAGGTCGCGCCGCCGTCCGTGGTCTTGGTGGGACGGCGCAGGTCCAGGCCCGCGACCGTGGTGTAATCGAGGCTATAGCGAATATGGGGATCGTTCGTGAACTGGACCTTGGCGTAGTGGTTGCCTTGAACTTGTAGATGCGACACCGTGGCGAAGCTGGCACCAAAGTCGGTCGAGCGGAACAGATTGCTCATGTCCGAGGCGATGTAAACCTCGTCGGCATTCGCCAGACCGATGCTGGGAGAGTAGAGTGCCCCGCCCCCGCCGGACCCGTGTTGAAACCAAGCGACCGGAACCGCGGACGGCAGGGTCCGGTCTTCCAAAGGCTCCAGGTGGAGACGAACGGGGAAGTGGGCGACGGCCATGGTGGCTTCTCCAATGGTGGGAAGCCGCCCGGGAGCTGACCCGGACGGACTCTGTACCGCATAGCACGAAGAGAGGGAACTTGTGACTACAAGCAGCCAGGACGCCGCGACCACGGCCCTAGGCGCACGCGAATGCCAAAAGCACCAGTGAACGCCTAGCATCCCTCTGTGACCTAAAAAGGGCGCACTTCTTTCCCTTTCCAAATTGTGTGCGAAACGACATTGCATTGGCCCGGGACTCGAAGTAGAACGGAGTGAACCCCCTCATGCCCTGACTCGCAATCTGGGCATCGTCTGTGCAGTCTTGTCGAGGAACCGCTTATGTCGAGCGCCATTGCTCTGGGACGGCGCCTGGACAGTATCACCACGCAGTGGTCCCAGATCGCGAACCTGCAGTACTTCCTGAAACGGTACGGCCCGGCCGCCCGGGCCTACCTCGGCGCGATCCTACGGGAACCCGACGCCGTCGACGACGTGCTGCAGGCCTTCTTGCTCCGCGTCGTTCAGCGGGGCTTCGGCAACGTCCGACCCTCTCTGGGCCGCTTCCGGGACTATCTCAAGGCGGCCCTCCGGCATGCCGTCTGGAACCACCGCCAGCGCCAGCGCCCGACCCAGTTCCTGGATCCCAGCATGATCCCCACGGAACAGGATGAACTCAAGGCCGATCGCGTCTGGCTCGCCGAGTGGCGCAATTGCATGCTCGACCGGGCCTGGGCCGCGCTCGAGAAGCACCAGCAGCGCGAGCCCTCCTCTGGCTATTACACCGTCCTCAAGCTCGCCGTGACGCATCGGGAAGAGGACTCGCCGCAGTTGGCCCTTCGGGCCAGTGCCGCGCTGAATCGCCCCATGACGGCTGTCGCGTTCCGCAAGCAGCTCAGCCGGGCGCGCCGCCAGTTCGCCCGCTACCTGGAGCACGAGGTCGCGGCCACGCTCGGCACGGTGACGCGGACCGCCATCGATGAGGAACTCGCCGACCTGTCCCTGCTCGAATACGTCCAGCATTACCGCCAGGCCGAGGAGTAATGCTCCCCCGCCTCCGCGTGGGTCGCGCCGCTTAGCCCTTCAGCCCCAGCAGCACGTCGGCCACCAGCGCCGCCGTCCGGGGTCTGTCCCCCGGCTTCTTCTCCAGGAGTTGGTGCACCAGATCGTCGAGCCGGCGGGGCACTACCAGCCCAAGCTCGCTAAGCCGGGGAGCGGGATCGCTCCGCACCCGCCGGATTTTGTCCCGCGAACTGCCGCCCGGGAACGGCGGCCGCCCCGTGAGCGCGAAAAACATCGTTCCACCGAGGGCATAGAGGTCCGCCTCGGGCCCCACCTGTCGGCTGCTGCGCGTCTGCTCCGGAGCGGCATAGGCGAAGGTGCCGGCAATCCGCCCCGGCTGCCGAATCACGTCGTTGCGTTCGGGTTCCTGGAGATCGATGGCCAGCCCGAAGTCGATCAGCTTGCCCACGATCGTCACGGGCTGCCCGTTCACCGGGAGTCCCAGCGTCCCGGACCCCTGGGCCAGGAGAATGTTGCCGGGCTTCACATCCGTGTGCACTACTCCGCGGCGATGCACCTCCTCTAAGGCCAAGGCCACCTGCCCCAGGAGCTGGAGGCCTGCAGCCAGGGCAAGGGTCCCAGATGCCGGACGTCGTGGTGCAGGTCCGAGCCGATGATGAACTCCAGGGCCAGGCAGTGGACGCCATGATGTTCCGTGAGGCTGTAAACCGGAACGATGTGGGGATGCTGGACGCGCTCGCTGAAGTGCAGTTCCCGCCTCAGACGTTCGAGCAGAATCGGGTTCGCTTGCTGCTGGCGTGGAGTAACGAGCTTAACGGCCACGAGCCGCTGCTCGTCCTTGTTCCGGGCCAGAAAGACGCTGGCCATCCCGCCCTTGCCCAAACGGGCCAGGATTTCAAAGGGACCCAGAACGAGCCCGTGGCTGCGGCCCGCGAGCAACTTGTCGAGTTGGTAGCGGGATAGCCGCCCGGCCTGGACCAGCAACTCGCCCAACTCCGTGACGGCGGGGGGCGGCTGGCCCGCCGCCCGGCGGGACATCTCCTCCAACTCGGCCGATGCCAGCAGCCGACTTCGACGGAGATGGGTTAAGAACTCGGGCAGGTCCATCGGGCACCGAGGCTACGGAGCATTCCGCCCCGACGTGGGTTGGGCAAGAGATCGAAGACGCCGCCCCGCCACCCGCTCGGTCAACACCGAGCCGACGTGGGCCACACCCCTTTCATCCTGCCACCCCTGCCCGCCGAGATCAAGCAGATACATGGGATTGGGTCAACCCGCGGAAGACCACAGCTATTCCTGGTCGCCGAGCGGGGCCAGGAGCGCCGCCAACCGAACGAGATAAGCGCTGGCTTCCACGCGCAGGTGCAAGGCCTCGCCGCCCCGCAGTTCAACGCGGATTGCATCCTGATCCGGCGCGGTGAAGGCCTGCTTGGCTGCCGCCGCCAGCCGGTCACCGTCCTCCTTGACCAGCGGCGCCAACCGCGCCACCGCGAGCCGCACCTCCAGCAAGCCGCCTCCCGAGCCGCTCGGGCTGGAACCGACCTGGGCGATGGCCGACTTGACGGCCGTGGCACCGTGGAGGCCAAGCCCCACGAGCACCGCCCGATCAAGGAAGGCGACATAGGCCTCGCTGGAGCCGAAGGTCCGTATCCCGTCTTCATCCATCGGCGGCAGGCTCAGCCGATGGATGGCCACGCCGCTCATCGAGTCCGAGTCGAGGGCCACCTTCTGACGGTCGGCCTCGGGCATCTCCTTGACCAGATCGCGGAGCAGCGCCTCGATCCGCTTGCCGTCCCGGACCTGCAGGGCGCCCAGCAAGGCGTAACGCTGGTCCGTGGGGCCGACGAGAAATAGACCCGCGTCCAGCACTTCCTGCTTGAGCGTCGGTTCGAGTGTGCGGTAGACCTTCTCCGCGACGGCCTTGCGCACCACGCCTTCCAGCTTGTTCACTTCCTCTTGGAAGCTGCGGTCGAGCAGGGCGTTCAGGTTCTTCCGCAACTCCGCGGCCAAGGGCAGGTGCAGGAGAATGTGGCCGGCCGATTCTCGGATCGCAGCGGCGAAAAGCGTCTGGTTTCGTCCCAGCGCAGCGATCTGCTGGGCCAATGCCGTGCCCGGTTCCGGATCCAGCCGAGCTTCGAGCACCAGTTGCCGGCGGCTGTCGTCGACGTTGAACGTCAGGCTGAGCGACCGCGTCTCCAGGATTAGATTGCGGGCTACCTCCCGCAGCAGATTGGTTGCAAGCACCTTGCCGAAGTGCTGGGCATCCGACTCACCCGGTCGCCGCTCCAGCCCCTTGGCCATCTCCCGATCCACGGACCCATGGAGGAACTGCCGCGAGGCCGAGGGAATCTGGTCCGTGCGGATGGTGAGGGCGAATAGGTTGCTCAGGTTCTCTTTGGGCAAGGAGGTGACCGGATCGGGCAGTTCTTCCCGGAGCGTCTCGGCACTCTCCGCGGCAAAGGCGTAGCCGTGGGCAAACCGCAAGAAGAGCTTCTGACCATCGGGTGTAATCACGGATCGGGTGCCCTGGACCTCGGCCCCCACTTCCAGCCCGAACCCCGTGAGCAGTTCGACGAAGTCGGAGGGACTGGTTACCGGGACGAAGAGCATGAACGGCGGCTTGTCGAGGGCGAATCGGCGAATGGCCACACCCAGGGGCCGCTTGGAGTCGATGCCGCGCTCCAGGATCGGCCGGACGATAGGCTCGAGTTGCTGGACGAAATCCTCCCTGTCCGCAAGCTTTGCCAGGCTGCGAGCCTGTTCGAGCAGGTGGTCCACCGACCGGAGCGTGGCCACGGCCCAATCCGCTCGGGCCAGACCGGGCAGGACAAGCCAGGCGGCCAGCAGCAGGCCCCAAGTAACGGGTCGGACTAGACGTGCAACCATCGAGCGCCTCACTTCCAAGGATTTTCCAGGCCGTCGCGAGCTTTCGGCTGTCCCTCCGTTCGCCCATACCTGGAGGGGGTGGGTCAGGTTGCAGGAGGGAGAAGATTTTTTTGAACTAGGGATGGGCCCGTTCGAGGAGGAGCAAGGCCCGTTCCTGAAGTTCCAGCAGCCGCGCCGGGGCTACGTCCTGGCTGGGGTCATTCCAGGTCAGCACCAGGGCATACCAGGCGCCGGACCGATGCCGCACCAGCAGGGATGCATTGAAGGCACCGCATTCCGCCCCGCCCTTGAAGCCCAGCACGGGCCAGGTCTGGGGATCGACCGGAAACGGGGGCGTCATCCCCAGGAGGGGCACGGTCGTGGTTGCCTCGCCCTGGGTTCGGAGCGCGTCGAGTGCCTTGGCCAGGTCCCGAGCACTGAGGAACCATTCGATCTCGTTGAGCAGGCGGGGCTGGGTCGGGGCTGGCGGTGGCTGCCAGGCAAGGGCCGCGATTTCGGTTGCGAGCAGCCGCTGCCGTTCGTCAGGGCCAGCACGCAGGTAGCGCTGCTGCAGTTCCGGACTGGCCATGAGCTTGAGGCGGAACAACTCACCAGTGCTGAGAAAGGGGCGGTTACGCCCTGCCCCGTCGAGGCCAAGCCGCTCTTGGAGAGCGTGGAGACGGTCGCGCCCCAGCGTGTGCAGCAAATGGTCGGCGGCGGTGTTGTCGCTCCGGCTGAGCATGAGCAAGGCCAGCGTGTGCCAGGTCACCGGGCTGCCGACGGGCCAGTCCTGGAGCCAGCCGGAAGGGAGCGATTTCCATTCAGCTCTGAGGAGCACGCTGTCCGACCACTTCCTCTCTCCGGCAGCCACCGCTTCACCTGCCGCGAGCAATATCAGGAGCTTGAACGAGGAGGCAACGGCCAGGGGCTGGTCGGAGCGTAGTGCAAGGAAAGCCGGCCCGGGCGCATCGAGCCGAGCCACCAGGCCCGAAGCAGTCCCGGGCAGTTGCTCAAGCTCCTTCCGAAGCAATTCCCAGGAGTCGCGGAAAGCCTTGGGCTCACCGAATCGGACGCCGACGAGCCGGTAGGGCGGTAGCGGATGAACGGCAAGCTGGACAGGCACGACAACGTCCTTGTCGAAGGCCAAAAGCATCTCCGCAGCAAACGGCTGGACCATCTTCACCGCTCGGGCCTGCCGGGCACGGCCGTGCTTGGCCACCAGGTCGTGGCACAGGCCGGCCCAGCGCTCGGCCCCAATCTCCTTGAGCAATTCCGCTTCCAAGTCACTGAATCCGCCTAGGCCCGGCCCCGGTTGCAAGGCTCGAATCAGGGCCAGGGCACCAGCGCGAACCTGTGGTTCACCTTCAATGGAAGGGGCTTGAACTGGCAAACCAAGCAAACTGGCGAATATGAACCACATTCCGAGCCACCCATTACACATGAGAAACCCAGGCCGCCGGCGACCGGCGTGAAGTCGGGCAAACTCTTCGGACGATACCAATCCTAGCGATCATAGCGAGGGTGCGCCCTCGTTGATTGAAGGAGCGGGCCCGGAGATCGAGCCCCTGAGTGAGATGTTCGTTGCAGAGTGACCTGCACATGATGCTCCAGACCAACCGAGTTCGCGGCGAGAAAGTACCGGACCTCAGGCGGCGGATGCCCTTGGCCATGGTACTCGCCTGGCTGGCCGTGCTGGTCATTCTGGCTCCTGGCTGCACGCGGCGCTTCTTCCGCCAACGGGCCGACCGGGACGTGGGCATCCTCCTCGAAGAAAAGGTCGACCAGGCTCAGTGGCCCATCACTAACTATTGGGTCTACCCCCATCCCTATGCTCGCTTCGCCGACCTCTGGGGCAACCCCGACCATCCGCCCATGCCGCCCGACGACCCCGGGGCCTGGCTTCTCTCGCCACGTCCGCAGCGGCCCAAAGTGATCGCTCAACTCGAGGGCTCGGGCTATCTGGACGTGCTGGACGAGTACGACGCGGCCAACCGGGCGATCATGCAGGCGGAAGGCCGAGCTGAGCCGGATGAAGAACTCGTGCCGGCAGCCGGAGCCCGCTTCGTCCGCAAACAGCCGTTTCTGATCAACTTCGACCAGGCCCTGGAACTGGCGGTCTTCAACAGCCGAGAATTCCAAGCCTCTCGAGAAAGCCTGTACCTGACCGCCTTGCCGGTGACGCTGCAGCGGTTCAACTTCTTGCCCCAGTTCCTGGCCACGCAGACGGCCATCCGCGAGTGGTCGACGCAACAATATCCTGGCGGGCCCACCAATCAGGGTGTCATCAACTCGAACGTCGGCGTGAGTCAACTATTTGGCACCGGGGCCTTGTTGCTGCTCCGCATCGCCAATCAGACGGTCATCGACTTTTCCCAGGACGGCCGACCCACGTTCAGCCAATCGCTCGCTCTCCTGAATCTGCCCCAGCCCCTGCTGCAAGGCGGCGGGCGGGCCGTGACCCTCGAGCCGCTCACACAAACCGAGCGCGATCTGCTCTATGAAATCCGCCGTTTCAGCCGGTTCAACCGTGAGTTCTATGTCAACGTGGCGGCCGGCCAGTCGATTGCGGGTGGTTTCGGAACGGCTGGGTTTGGCCTGCCCTTGCTCCGCGGTCAGGCCGCCGCGGTGGGCTTCCTGCCCACCTTGCAGCGCAAGGCCGGCGTCGAGGTTGAACGGGCCAACGTCGCCGCCCTGGGCCGCCTCTTCAAGTTCTTTCAGGCTTTCGCCGAGGGGGGCGGCTACTCCCAGCTTCAGGTGGACCAGGTCGAACAACAACTCAACGACGCGCGGGTGACGCTCTTGGCCCGGCAGCTCACCTACCAGGACAACCTCGACCAGTTCCGCATCCAACTGGGTCTGCCCACGGACTTGCCGCTCGAGCTTGACTTCAGCCCACTCCAGCCGCTCAAAGACCAGATCCAGCGGCTTCAGGACCTGGAAGAGGAGTACCGTCTCACGATCGAACGGCTGGAGGCCGAGCAAGTCAACCTCAACAGCCGGCGTGAGCTTCGGGCCTACATTCGCAACTTGATGCAAACTAGCATGCTGACGCAGGACACGGAGACCGTTCGACGCTTTGCCCAAGAGTGGCAGGGTTGGGAAGCGGTGAGCCGGCCGGCCTTGCAGCCCGCGGCCTTGGCCGCCGAGTTGGCTTCAGCGGCACTCCAACTCGGCCCCGTTCCCGTGGTCGCCACGGCAACCCAAGTGTCCGTCCCGCGGCGTTCCCCTCTCTTGCTGCTCCTGGAGAACCGACGGGCCGAGCGGACTGGCTTGCTCGAGGAACAGGACGAGGCCGAGACTGCCGGCACGGAATTCCCACCGGAGATGCGGCAAAGACTGCGCGACCTGACCTTGGCCGTTGAGGTGGCCGAGCTGGAGCTGGCATTAAATCTCTATGAGCAGTTGCCGTTTGAGCCTGCCGCGGCGACCGGGCGTGATAAGATTCTGGCAGGGGAACTCTTCCGCCGGATCATAACGTACTTTTCGTTGATCCTGGAAGGGGCCCGGGTGGAGCAGCAGGGCCGGCTCAATGAGGTGTGGCCCGAGCTTCCCGCCGTGCGGTTGAACGGTGTCGACTTGCTCACGGCACCGCTGGAAGAGGCCCAAAACCTCGCCGGCGCCGTGGCATTGGCTAACCGCCTCGACCTGATGAACCAGCGGGCCCAGTTGGCTGACGCCTGGCGGCGGATCGCCGTTCAGGCCAATAGTTTGCTGGGAGCGGTGGACATCGGTTATAATCTAGATGTCCGTACGCCGCCCTTGGGAGGGCAGCCGTTCAACTTCAAGGGGCAGATCGCTCGCCACCAGCTTACGTTCAACACGGAACTGCCTCTGGTGCGGCGTCTGGAGCGGAACAACTATCGGGCGAGCTTGATTGCCTTCCAGCGCGCCCGGCGCAACTTGCAAGCCTCGGAGGACCTCATTCTCTTCGAAGTGCGGCAATCTGTTCGACAATTGCGGCAGTTCGCGGAGACCTACAAGATTCAGCAACGCAGCCTGCAACTGGCGTTTTCGCAGGTCGATAACGCCTTCGAAGTGCTGCGTGCCCCGCCAGCGGTCGGTCAGGGCGGTCAACAGGACTCCGCCAGCGCCGCCGCCGCCCTCACCCAGCAGTTGCTGCAAGCACAGCGCAGTTTGCCCCAGGCTCAGAACGGCCTTTATCAAACCTGGGTCAACTTCATCACGACACGGATGGAACTGTATCGCGACCTGGAACTAATGCAGATCGATGCTCGAGGAGCCTGGATCAATGAGCGTGCCCCTGACGCAGCCCCTGGAAGTAACGGCAGGCCCGCTGGTGACGGAGGAGCTGAAGAACCGGCTCAACCGCCTGGATGACATGGCCTCTTCCGAGCCGCCCCGGCGTCGGTCCGGCCGCGGCTTCGGCTTCTATCTCTTCCTCGGGCTCATCGGCTGCCTGGGCATTGGTGGGCTCGTCTGGTACGTTCTAACAACCCGCGAAGGCGACCAGTTCCGCGACCTGGAGTTCCAGGCTGCCCGTCGTGGCAAGATCATATTCACCATCGTTGAGAAGGGTGAACTCGAGGCCGCCAAGAACGTCGACATCACTTGTCGCGTCCGGGCCAGCGGCCGCGGCAACACCGTCGCCTCCACTATCAAGTGGGTCATCGACGACGGCACCCGCGTCCGCAAGGGCGACCTGGTCATGCTCCTCGACGACGCCGGCATCAAGGAACAGATCAAGAATCAACAGGGCATCGTCGTCACGGCCGTCGGCAACAAGACCGACGCCGAGAAGAGCCTCGACATCGTCCTGATCGAAAACGAGAGCAACATCAAGATGGCGCAGAACAACGTCGCCATCGCCGAACTCGATCTGGCGAAGTACATCAAGGGCGACCTGGAGAAGGAACGCAAGGAAGTCTTCGGCCAAATCACCCTTAAGGAATCCGAACTGCTGCAGTCCAAGGACCGGGTCGGCTGGTCGAGCCGCATGGTGCGCAAGGGCTACTTAAGCGAAAGCCAAGCCCGGGTGGACGAGTTCCGGCTCCGCAGTTCCGAGATCGACCTAGAACGGCTCAATGAGCAGCGGCGCGTGCTGGACGACTACGAGTCGGAGCGAATGATCCTCGACCTGAAAAACAAGCTCGAGCAGGCGCTCATGGCCGAGAAGGTGGCCAAGACCACGGCCGACTCCAAGCTGGTTCAGGCCGAGACCAAGCTCAACGTGGCCCTGACCACTTTCAATCAGGAACAACTCAAACTTGACGAGTTGAATGAAGACCTGCGCAACTGCCGGATCCCGGCCCCGAACGACGGCATGGTGATCTACTACATCCCAGAGCAGAGCCGCTTTGGCGGCGGCACTCAGCAGAGCACGATCGCCGTCGGCGAGCCGGTCCGCGAGGGTCAGAAGCTCATGCGTCTGCCCGACCTGCGCCGGATGCTGGTCCGGGTCAAGATTCACGAGTCCTACATCCCCCGGCTGCGGGCCGACGTCATGCGGCGGACGGGCTTTAGCGACCGCTTCCAGGCGGCCACGGTCGCCGGCCTCCTCGGCGGCTGGGAACGGGCCGCCTTCGGCCTGGTTTGGCCCGAGGTCTATCCCGCCCTGGTGGACCTCGATGAGGAAGTTGCAGACGACGGACTGCCGTGCTTCATCAAGATCGCCTCCGTCGAAAGGCCCGTCATCGGACACCTGAAGTTCGTCTCGCCCGTGGCTTCCTCCACGGACTGGATGTCTTCGGACGTCAAGGTCTACCAGTGCCTGGTCCGCATCGACGAGCGCGTCGACAATCTCAAGCCCGGCATGAGTGCCGAGGTGACCGTGATCGGTGACGAACGCGAGGACGTGCTCCGACTGCCCGTCCAGGCGGTGCTCGAGGCGGCCGGCGAAAAGTTCTGCTATGTCCGCGTCGCCGACAAGATCGTGAAGCGGACGCTGGTTACCGGACTCAACGACAGCCGCTTCATCGAGATTCTGCCCGAATCGGACCTGAAGG
>CALLZJ010000308.1 GCA_937858435.1 uncultured bacterium | reverse complement strand
GGGGTGGGTCTGGCGGCGGGTTGGGAGGTGCCCCGGCAGATGGGCCACCGCCAGTCTCTCCGCTCGGGTTCGGACTCCGATGCCTCTTCAATGTTGGTCTGGTCGCTCTCATGATCCGGACCATCCGTCCGCCGGGTGCGCTCATGCCGATGCTCGTTCTGCTTGCCCTTTGGATCAGTGCAGGTCTGTTCATTGATCGCTACTTTGTCGGGGATGATCGCCTTGTTTTCTGGAATCTGCCCGCTCTGCCCCTTCCCTATCTGGTGAAGCACCAGGCCGTCCTATTCGGTGGTCTCGCGCTTGTCTGTCTCTTCCTCTACTGGCTTCTGCAGCGGTCCTTGGCCAAGCGCCCGACACCGCCCAACTCGTGCTCGCCCTGACCGGCTCCGACCTCCCTCTTGAAAGTCAGACCGAATGGCCTCGTCCGGCCGCCTCGGGCCGCGGGAATGGGCTCGGATTGCTCGCGCCGAAGAAAAGGCGGGCGGTTAGAATGAAGCCCAGTTGCTTGGGTCCGCTTGATCTTCCGGGGAGGTTCGTCGATGGCCAACATCACCAGCGTGCTGAAGGAAGGCCGCAGCTTTCCACCACCGGCCGCCTTTGCCCAGCAGGCGAACATCGGCAGCGAGGCCGAGTATCAGCGGCTCTGGTCGGCGGCCAAGGACGACCCGGCTGCCTTCTGGGCTGAGCAGGCCCAAGCGCTCCATTGGTTCAAGCCCTGGACGCAGACGCTGCAGTGGGACCTCCCCTGGGTCAAGTGGTTCGTCGGCGGCCAGATCAATGCCAGCTACAACTGCCTGGACCGGCACCTGGCGACGTCCAAGCGCAACCAAGCGGCGATCATCTTCGAAGGCGAGCCGGGCGACACGCGGGTGCTTCGCTATCAGGACCTGCATCGGGAGGTGTGCAAGTTCGCCAACGTGCTGAAGCTCCTGGGCATGAAGTCGGGCGACCGGGCCACGATCTACATGCCGCTCGTGCCCGAAGCCGTAATCGCCATGCTGGCCTGTGCCCGGATCGGCGTCACGCACAGCGTGGTGTTCGGCGGCTTCTCGGCCGAGGCCGTCGCCGACCGCAACAACGACGCCCAGGCCAAGCTGCTCATCACCGCCGATGCCGGCTGGCGGCGCGGCAAGCTCGTGCCCCTGAAGCAGAATTGCGACGAAGCCCTGAGGAAGTCCCCCACTGTCGAAAAGTGCGTCGTCTTCAATCGTTGCGACCAGCCCGTGGCCATGCAGCCGGGCCGCGACCTCTGGTGGCATGAACTCATGAGCACGGTCACGGCTCACTGCGACGCCGAGCCGCTCGACAGCGAACATCCACTCTTCATTCTCTACACGAGTGGTTCCACGGGCAAACCCAAGGGCGTGGTCCACACGACGGCCGGCTATCTGCTCGGCACCTCGACCACGTTCCGCTGGGTCTTCGACTACAAGGATGGCGATACCTTCTGGTGCACGGCCGACATCGGCTGGATCACCGGGCACAGCTACGTCGTGTACGGACCGCTGGCGGCTGGGGCCACGATCGTGCTGTACGAAGGCGCCCCGAATCATCCTCGGGAGGACCGCTTCTGGGAGATCATCGCCAAGTATGGCGTCACCATCTTCTACACGGCGCCAACGGCGATCCGGGCCTTCGTGAAGTGGGGCGACGAACATCCCCGCCGCCATGACCTGTCGAGTCTCCGGCTGCTGGGCACGGTCGGCGAGCCCATCAACCCCGAGGCCTGGATCTGGTACCACAAGGCGATCGGCGGCGAGCGTTGTCCGATCGTCGATACCTGGTGGCAGACCGAGACGGGCATGATCTTGATGTCGCCGCTGCCGGGCGTGACGGCGACCAAGCCCGGCTCCTGTACCCGCCCCCTGCCCGGCGTCGTCCCCGCCATCGTGGACAAGGCAGGCCACCCGGTGGCTCAGGGCACGGGCGGGTTCCTGGTCATGAATCAGCCCTGGCCAGCGATGATGCGCACCATCCATGGCGACCCCGAGCGGTTCAAGCAACAGTACTGGGAACATATCCCGGGCGTTTACTTCACCGCCGACGGTGCCCGGCAGGACGAGGACGGCTATTTCTGGATCATGGGGCGCGTGGACGACGTGCTCAACGTGGCTGGCCACCGCCTCTCGACCATGGAGATCGAGAGCGCCCTGGTCAGCCATTCAAAGGTCGCCGAGGCCGCGGTGGTGGGCCGGCCCGACGACCTCAAGGGCGAGGGCATCTGTTGCTTTGTCACCCTTGAAGGCAAGAACCAACCGAACGACGGGCTGAAGGATGAATTGAAGGCCCACGTCGCCAAGGAGATTGGCGCCTTGGCCCGGCCCGACGACATTCGCTTCACCGAGGCCCTGCCCAAGACGCGCTCGGGCAAGATCATGCGGCGGCTCCTGCGCGACATTGCCGCCGGTCGGGCCTCGACCGGCGACACGTCAACGCTGGAGGATTACAGCATTCTGGCGCGGCTGCGCGAGGAAGAGGAATAGCTCCGCGTCGGACCGGGAGCGGGCTCGGATACGCTAGGCGACCTTCTTCGCCGAGCGCCGTTTGCGACGGATGCGGCGAACCGAACGCAGCCCCCAGGCGCCCACGACGCTGCCCGTAGCCAAGAGCAGGATCGAACCCGGCTCGGGAATCGGCGCCGCCGTGAAGCGCGTCACGGAGAAGTTCCCTTGCGAACCCGAGAGGCCGGCATAGCTGCCGGTCCAGGCTGCACTGAAGAGCGTGCCGTATCCGGGGATCGCCGTCCCAATGGCATCGACGCTCCGCGACGTGCCCGTGAAACCCGTGTGGCGGAGTTCCAGGAGCAGATTGCTGCCGGAGTAGAGATACGGGTTGAAGCCGATAAAGAAGCCGAAGTCGTTGGGACTGCCGCCCGAAGGGAACGAATCCACTGGGATGACCAGCGCGCCGGAACGAACCTGCGTTTGGGGGCCAACAATGTTGTTGGCAAACGTCAGGCTACGATCCGCGGGATCGACGCTGCCGCTTAGGTAAATGTCGAAGGCGGTGAAACTCACCTCGGCGGCAGGCCACGGCCCGGTCGCGCTGCTCGGCAAACGCCATTCCAGTCCGGTCAATTCGGATCCCACGAGCGACGTCAGTTGCGACTCATGGATGAGTAGTTGGTCCGCTGGGCGTTGGCCATCGGTCCAAGGAAGGTAGATGTACCGGTCACGCCATCGTAGGCGTTCGGAACCACGACCTGGGTCTGAGCATGGCTGGCCGGCGTGGCTGCCGCCAGGAGCAGCAGGACGAGTCCACCCCGTGACAGCACTTGCGCGAGTCTCATTCGCATACCTCCCGCATCGAAACAAAGCATCCTGAAGCCTCACGAAAACTCCTTAGAACGAACTTAATGGGGGAACGGGTGTCAATGGCCTGTCAGCATGTGCCTGCGTCGTTCTCGGGGAGCTGGCTCCTCGCTGGGGTCATGCTACTACTTGGGACCTGCTGTCTGCGGGCCCAGGCACCGACGCCGAGCGAAGGCCCGGTTTCGACCCTCGCATTGCGACCGAGCCCCGGGCCCGAGCCCCTCGATGCGCTGCCGACTACGTTTCCCTTCGCGCAAGGGCTCGTGTGGGCAGGTCTGGCCGTCGGCTTCGTTCTAATCCTCTGGCTCCGCTGGCGGGGCCGATCCGCGTCGCCCCTCCGCTCTTGGCAACAGCTCCGATCCGAATGGAGCCAACTGCAGGCCCTGGCGGCGACCCGACCCCTCGAAGCCTTGCTCCGCGGCGAGCAACTGCTCCGCTCGGGCTGGGCTCTCGAACAGGGGTCAGTCGTCCTCGCCTTGACCACGTCCGAACTCCTGGAGAAGCTCGGCTCCGACCCACGCCGACCTTCGGCCGAGGCCTTCCTGCATCTGCTCGATGAATGCAAGTTCGCCCACCGGCTCGTGCGGCCCGACGATGCCACGAAGGCGTTGGCCGGCCTGGCCGCCTGGTTCGAGGCGATCCCGGGGTCGGAGCCGACGCCGCCCCCTGCTTCCTCGTTTCCCAGCAGCCAGCCGTCCTGATAGAATCGGGGCATGTAGCGAGTCCCTTCGGAAGCGGCCGCCATGCCCATCAAGACCACCTGTCCGCATTGTGCCAAGCAGTTTAAGGCCAAGGACGATCTGGCCGGCCGCAAGGTTTCGTGCCCCGGCTGCAAGAAGATCGTGGGGGTCCCGGAGCCGAGCAGCCAGGCCCATCCGGCGTTGAAGGCACCCAAGGCGAACCTCTCGAAGACCGAAGCCGCGGAACTCGAGGCCCTGGCCGCGGAAGTGGTGGCCGAGAAGCCACCCGAGCCAGAGCCGAGCCAGGTCACAATCGACTTCACATGCAGCTTCTGCGATGCACCGATGGCGGTTTCGGCCGATCTGTCGGGCAAGCAGACCCCCTGCCCCGAATGCCGTCGCATCGTCAAGGTGCCGGTCCTGGAGAAGTCCGGCCCACGCGACTGGCGGGCGCCGGAGAAGCAGAAGGGCCCTACCGGCGCGATCCTGAAGGAGTCCGAGACAATCGATGCCTGGTCGACCTCCCAAGCGGGCAAGGTCAGCTCCCAGGCGTTGCTCGAAGCCGGCGTTCTGAAGGTTCCCAAACGCAAGGTCACGGCCAGAGACTGGATCGTGCGCGGCAGCTTCTTGGCCTTCGGACTGGTCGTTCTCTTCGGCCTCTATTGGGGCATCAACCGCTTGCTGCGCGGCAGCTTCGAGACGGTCAGCCTGGCGACGATCGAGAGCTACATCAGCGCGCCGCTCAAGGACAAGCTCGATCCCGGCGCCCACGCGGAGATGGCTCGGCTGCTCGCGGAGTATTTCTGGCTCTACGAGAAGAAGCTCGACCAGCCCCTGGTGGCGCCGATTGAGGGTAAGAAGGCGACTCGCCAGTTCAAGCCCGAGTTGCAGCGGGCCCGGCAACTCATCAACAGTCTGCCCGATCCTGCCGAGCAGTGTGCCGCGGCTGCCAAACTACTGGACACATGCCAGCGTTTGCAACTCGATGCCCGGGAGTTGGCCCAGGCCCTGAGCGCCGCCCCGGGAGGTCCGCCCCGGCTGCACGTCTTGCGGCAGTGGGTCAAGCAGCGCTTGCAGGGTCTCGAGGGAGAGGCCGCGGCCAAGGAGATCGAAGCGCTCGTGGGCATCGTGCGGCTGGCCATGCCGCCCATGCCTACGGGGAGTGGCCAGGACGCTTCCGCCTTGCAGGCGGGCCTAGGCATCCTGGGACAGGAAGCCGCCGCGGCCGGTGCCCGCCGCTTCGGACTGGAGCTTTACCAATCCAATGTAGGTGGGATCAATCCCAAGCTGGCGCCGCCCTTACCGCTCCTCGCCCTGGGAGTGCAGCTTGGGGAGAATCTGCCCGAAGAGTTGCCGGAAGAAGTGCGTGAAACGGCGCGGGCCCTGGGTCATGCGGCCGCGGGCCAGATCGAAGCCGCCGTGCGCATCGTGGAAGACAAGCATACGACGCCGACCCGAGCGAACCTGAACATTCGCCTGGAGGTCGCCGCCGCCGCCCTGGCCAAGGACCGACTCGAGGATGCCCGCAAAGTGCTGGACGGTTGCCGCGAGTGGATTGGCGTCGACCGGCTCCCCGAGGCCCATTGGGAGCGCTTCCGGTGGTGCGAGCTGCTGCTGGCCGTCAGCGGCATGGAAGGCATCGGGACAGTGGATCACAAGCTGCTCTCCGGCCCAGCCCTGGGGCGACTCAGACTGGAAGCCTTCGAGCAACGGCTGGCAAGCGATGCCAGTCGCATCACTGAGGCGCAGGCCATCGGATTCGAACCGGCGGGCGTGGGTAGGCAATTGGCTGTGCAACAACTCGCGCGGCTGCGTGCCCGCAGCGACTTGAAGTCGGCCCGAAGCTGGGTCGATGGGATGGAAGAAGGACCCGACAAGGCGTTTGCCCTCTTGGGCCTCTTGCTCGGGCAGCTCGACGCCATGCCCTAGGGCAGCGGCGTTGCCGGGGGGCCGGCCGACTTGAGGGCGGCCGCATAGTCCTCGGGGTGATTCAGACTCTCGAACGAACGGCCGTCGATGCCGGGCTGCTGCCAGGCCGCCTCGGGAATGACCGCGGTTCGGAGGGCGTGGAGCAGTCCCATCATGGAGCCTGACTCGCCCGCCTCCTGCCTCGGCAGCCCGTGAGCTTGCAAAGCCGCCGTGCGGTAGAGGGCGCCCAGCGGCTGCAGGCGCCCTGCCGACTGGCACACGACGGCATCCTCTTCGACGAGGTGTGCCTGGAGCGTGGGAAGCAACTTCAGATCGAACCAGACCATGTCCACGGCCAGGGTGAGGAGAAAGTCCGGCGGATCTTGAAGCTGACTGAGGGCAGCGATCAGGGCCGCCCGGGGCCCCAGTCCGGCCTCGGCGTCGCGGAGCACGCGGATGGATTCGGGTAGCGGCGGCAAGGGCTGCCCGGGGCCGGCCAGAAGGATCACGGATGGCATCACTTGCGTGAGCCGCTCCGCTTGCCAGACCGCCAACGGCAAGCCGTGCCAGGGCAGCCAGGCCTTGTCACGACCCATGCGACGACTCAGGCCACCGCAGAACAAACACCCTGCCAACAAGGACACGGCTGGCCTCGCCAAATCCCATTTACGGTTTGACTTTCCGAAACGGCTATAGCACATTCTATCTGTTGGATCATGCGGCTGGCGGTGTGACTCGAGTGCCCTTATCTTTCGGGCACGGCTCCCTACCAGCCAGGGGGGGAATGCAGGGGTGGAAGGCTACGATCCCATTCTGTACAAGGTGCTCACCAGCCACCCGCTCCTGGGCGACGGCGACGCCCGGGCCGCGTTTCAGTGGTGGAACTCCGAGCGCTGGACCGACGAGACCCTCGTCGACTTCATGGTTCGGGTCCGGGTCTTCGTCCCCGACTCGGAAAAGACCATCAACATGATGCGCAAGGGGGCCATCACCTACTGCGATCCCAAGCGCATTTTCGGCGACTTTGGCCACCAGCGGCTGCGGGAGTTCTCGCTACGGAACAACTTCGTTTCCCGGCCCGAGTTCCAGATGAATGCGACGCCCCCGCCCGGGGCGCCGAGCCCGACCGATTCCGGCACCAACCTTCAGAATCTGAACAAGGTCCGGGAGTGGCTTGCGGAACAGGCCGCGGCCAAGCAGGTCAAGCAGAGCCAACCGGCCATCCAGGCGCCGCCGCCCCCCACGCCCTCCGGCAGCGGCGTGATCCGGCCGCAACAGAACCCGGCTGGCCCGCCCTCCTCGGGTTATCGCGTCCTCGGCCGGGCCCCATCCGGCCCGCCACCGTCCGGCAGTTCAGGCATTCGGCCCGCCTTGCCCAAGCAGGCCTCCGTGCCGACGGGGCCGCGGCCTCTTGAACCCGGCGAACAGGTTGGCAAGTATCTGCTCATCGAGCAAATCGGTTCGGGCGGCACCTCGCTCGTCTTCCGGGCCTTGCACCGCGTCCTCAACATCCCCGTCGCCATCAAGGTGCTCAAGCTCGAACAAGGCGATGCCCTCTCCGACATCGACCAACAAGTCTACGAGCAACTTCGTAAGGAAGCGCAGCTCCTGGCCCGCTTCAACCATCCGAACATCGTCCGGGTCTATGACTTCGAGGAAGAGGCGGCCTACCCCTTCCTGGTCATGGAGTTCGTGGATGGCCTGAGCCTCAGCGAGATGATCAGCCATGCGGGTCGGATTCGGGCCGACCGGGCCGTCAAGATCGGCCTGCAGGTGGCGGAGGGGCTCGGCTCGGCCCAGCGCAAGACGGGGCTGGTCCATCGCGACGTTAAGCCGGGCAACATCCTGCTGGCACGCGACGGCAGCATTAAGCTCGCGGACCTGGGGCTCGCCATGACCCATGCTTGCCGCCGCCGGGAGGGAGGCGTGGAGGCGTCCATGGTGCTCGCCGGCACCGTCGCCTACATGTCGCCGGAACAGGCCCAGGGCACGGGCGAAGTTGACCAGCGCTCCGACATCTACTCGCTCGGTGCGACGCTCTACCACGCCATCACCGGGGACATGCCCTTCAAGGGCAAGAACCGCATGGAGATGATGTTCAAGCACGCCACGGAGGTGGCGCCGCTCCCGCACCAACTGGTACCGGGGCTAGATCCGGCTTTTTCAGACATTCTCATGCGGATGCTGGCGAAGAACCCGGCCGAACGCTTTCAGGGCTACGAAGAACTGGCCGCCGCCCTGACGACGCTCACGTCCAAGAGCGATTCCATGATCGCCGTGCCGTCGACGGTGTCCACGCCGATGGCCACCCTGCCCACCAAGTAGCTGCTGGCCGCGGTCCCGCCGTCTACTCGCCTAGCGGATGAAGCCCACCGAGAAGTTGAAGAGCCGGCGATCGTCCGACTCCTTCTTCGCCAATGGATAGGCCCAGTCGAGGGCGATGGGCAGCGGTCCGAACATCGGCACGATCAGCCGCAGGCCGGCGCCGACGCTGACGCGGAAGTCGCGAATCTCCACGTTCGACTCCACCGTACCGAAGTCGGAGAAGACGACCGCGAAGACCTTGTCGGAAGCGATGAGCGGAATCTGATACTCCACGCTGCCGATGAACATGAAGTTGCCGCCCAGCTTGAAGCCGCGCTCGTCGGGACCCACGCCGCGGAAGTCGAAACCGCGGATCGTGTGAATACCACCCGCGAAGAAGCGTTCGAAGACGGGCGTATCGTCGCCGGACCAGCCCACCATGGCGCGGAGCTGGAGCACGTGGCGACCCGAGCCGTCGGGCCGTTCATAGAGCGTGAAGTACTGATTGTCCTCGGCCGTGAGGATGGGGAAGGTGTAGTCGCCCAACCCCTGCTCGTAAGCGAGTTCGAAGAGGTTGCCTTCGGTCGGCCGCAGGAAGGAATCGCGCGAGTCGCGGGTCAGGGCCACGCGCGGCGCGTAGATGGCATTGCGGCCCAGCACGTCCAGGTAGTCCTGCGGCGCGAACGCGGAAACGCTGCGGACGTTCACGTCCTCGGCCCGGCCGGAGATGCTCGCCGACCAGAGCGGCGTGAAGCGATGGCCGACGGTCATGCGCCCGCCGAGCCGCGATTCGTAGTACTCGTTGAAGATTCGGGTGAGGTAGTAGCCGGTCAGGCCCAGGCTATAGGGCGAATCGAGCAGGAACGGCTCGCGCCAGGCCACGGAGTAACGCTGAATCAAGTTGCCGGGAACGATCTCGGCCCGGAACTCCTGGCCGGCACCGCGGAAGGCCCGATTGCTCCAGACGTCGTCCCAACTGGTCGGGACGCGGAGAATGTCGAAGTTGCGTTCGTTGAGCACGACGCTGGCCGTGGCCCCGGCGTCCGAGTTGATGCCCACGCCGAACATCAAGCTGCCGGTCCGGTCTTCGTGCACCTCCACGAGAACGTCCTTGAACGGGGACGGACCGTCGGGATCGAGGATCGTCACCGTCGGGGCGATTCCCTGCTCGGGCTCATTCTTGAAGATGCCCAGGCGGGCCAGGTTGTTCTCGCTGGCCCGCAGGTCAGGCTCGCTCAGCAACTGGCCCGGGAAGAACTGGAGCTGTCGACGGATGACGTTGTCCCGCGTCACGGAATTGCCGATGACCTTGATCTCGCCGACGTAGGCCTGCAGCGGCGCCTCGGCCACCTGGTACTGGACCTGGACCTCGGCCCGTTCGTCGTCGAAGCGCATCTCGGGGCGAACGAAGGTGTTGATGTAGCCGGTCCGGCCGTACTCGCCCTGAATCAGCTTCTGGCTGGCTTGGACGTAACGGCCGTTGAAGGGCTCGCCCACCTTGACCACATTGCGGGTCATGAGGCGGTCCTTGTCGAGCTGGCGATTGCCGACCACGTCGACGCCGGTCACCAGGAAGCGCTGACCCTCTTCGATGACGAAGACCACGTTGACCGTTTCGAAGCCAGGATTCCAGCGGACTTCCCGACGAATCTTGCAGTCGAAGAAGCCGAAGTTACGGTAGTACTCCAGCAACTTACCCAGGTCGTGGTCGAGCATGGCCGGGTTGTAGGTGCCGCCGAAGAGACCCAGGATCCGCGCCTCGGTGTCGATCTGGGTCTTGAGCCGGCCCGCGGTCACGAAGCTGTTGCCTTCGAACTCGATGTCCTTGACCTTGACCTTGGGCCCCTGGGTGACGCGGTAGACCACGCGGAGATCGTCGTCGCGGGTTCCTTCCACGAGTTCGATGTTGGCGAAGAGGTAGCCCTTGCTCTCGTAGAGCCGCTGCAGGGCAGCCTGGCCGCGGCGATTGAGAGACACCGACATGGGCATGCCCTTGCGCAGCCCAGTAGCGGCATGGAGTTCGTCGTTGTCCAGATGCTTGAAGCCGTCGTAGATGACCTCCTGGATCGTCGCCCGCTCAACGACACGGAAGACGATCGCCACTCCTTCGGGCTGGATGTGTTCCTCGGCGATGACGCCGATGGCGTAGCGGTGGCTATTGTCCAGAAGCCGGGTGTCGGCCTGGACGACGGCGCGGTTGTAGGGCTTGCCCTTGCGTGTTTGAATTTCATTGAGGACAGCCGCTTCCGGATGCCGACGACATCCCACGACGCGGACCTCGGTGACGAGGGTGCCTTCCCGGATCGGCGGGTCGGCCCAGGCGGTGCACGTCAAGCCAATCAGCCAGAGCCAGAGGACCAGGTGCCCCCGCCCGAGCCGTCGCCAGACGCCGTTCCCAGCAAGCAGTGCCGACATGCGTCGATCCCCGCGTTTCAGCCGCCCCGGACAGCGGGCGGACCAGGATTCCGGTCCTGCCGCCGAACGACGCCGCTCGTCCCCAGAGGGCGTCAACCGGATGACAGGCCAAGGCGGGGCGATAGCGAAGCTGGCCCGCGATGTCAAGGGATCGTCTTTCGGGCCTTCGCAACGGGTGAATCTGCGCGGCACGTCGGGAAACTTGGCCTAGGCAGAACCAGGGGCCTGCGATATATCCGAGGGGTTGCTCGGCTTTGGGGGCCTGAAGCGGGGAAGGCGAGGTCTACATGACCCAGGGCACGGCTGGCTGCATCCATTCAACTGCGATCATCGGGCCGGAAGTGTCGTTGGCGCCTGATGTTGCGGTCGGGCCGTACGCCATTCTCGAAGGGCCGATCCGCGTCGGCGCCGGCTGCCGCATTCATGCCCGGGCCCACTTGATTGGCCCGCTCACGCTCGGCTGCCACAATGAAGTCTTCCCCAACGCCATCCTTGGCGCCCCGGCTCAGCACCTGGGGTACAAGGGCGAACCGACCCGCGTCGAGATCGGCGACCACAACATCTTCCGAGAGAACGTGACGGTCCACCGGGCCACCACCCACTCCTGGGTCACGAAGATCGGCAGCCACAACTTCCTTATGGCCGGCGCCCACGTCGCCCATGACTGCATCGTCGGCGACCGCTGCATCCTGGCCAATAACGCCCTCCTCGGCGGCCACTGTGTGATGGAGAACAACGTCTTCGTGAGCGGTAACGCCGCCGCCCATCAGTTCTGCCGCCTGGGACGCCTGAGCTTCTTGAGCGGCACTTCGGGCATCTCCAAAGACCTGCCCCCCTTCATCATCATCCAGGAAATCAACCAGGTCATGGGTGTGAACATCGTGGGGATGCGCCGGGCCGGTGTGCCGAGCAGTTCCATCTCGGCCGTACGCCAGCTCTACCACATCGTCTACTTGCAGGGCCGCAGCCTCCCCAATGCCCTGGCCGAGGCCGAGGCGACCATCGGACACGTTCCCGAGGTGCAGGAGTATATTCGCTTCGTTCGGGCCTCCACCCGCGGCATTGCGGGCGTGGCCGATTCAGCTCGCATGCCCGGCCGCGACCTCGACGCCGCCGCCTGACGAACCCAATTGGTCGGCTCCGCCTACCCACTGTCGGGTCGTTGACTCGACGCTGGCTCGACGTTACGCTGTGGCAGACCTGCCCAGGCAACCCGAGTAGCCGATTCCATGCCGCGCATCACCCGACCTCCAACCGCCCGAGCCCATCCCTACGACGTCCACAAGGGCGTCTACATGATGATGGAGTGGGTCGCATCGCTCCCGAGCAAGACCGGCCGTTCACTGGAGGAGTGGCTGCGTCTCATCGAGCGTCAGGGGCCCGCCTCGGAAGAACAGCGGCGTGCCTGGCTCAAGCAAGAGCAAAAGCTCGGCACGAACACAGCCTGGTGGCTTGCGGAGCGGTCGGTCGGCAAGGGCGGTGAGGACGACAGTCCCGAGGCCTACCTAGCGGCGGCCCAGACCTATGTCGCCGAGATGTTTGGGGGCAAGAAGGCGGCGCTACGGCCCATTCTGGACCGTGTCGTGGAGCTAGCCCGAGGGCTGGGACGCGACATCCAGGTCTGCCCCTGCAAGACCATCGTGCCCATTTATCGCCGTAACGTCATCGCCCAGGTGAAGCCCAGCACGCTGACCCGGGTCGACTTGGGGTTGGCCTTGGGCGATCTCTCCGCGACGGGCCGCCTGATCGACACCGGCGGCCTGGCCAAGAAGGACCGCATCACCCACCGCATCCCGCTGACCAGCGCGCGCGACGTCGACACGGAAGTGAAGCAGTGGCTCAAGCGCGCTTATGACCGCGATGCCGGTTGATGCGAACTCGGTCCTAGTCGCCTAGCTGCGGCGATGAATGACCTCAAAGGTCAATCTTTCGAGGATGTCGCGGCTGGGGGACGACCCGACGGCCCGCAGGTGGTTGCGCGCCTGGGCGGCGTAGCGCTCCGCTGTCGCCACCGTGGTCGCCAGGACGCCTGAATCGCGGAGCAGCCGGACCAGTTCGTCCAGCGACTCAGGCCCGGCCAGGAGGACCGCCCGCAACCGCTGCCGCTGGGCCTCGTCCCCGGTGGCCAACAGATGGATGAGCGGCAAGGTTAGCTTACGCTGGCCGAGATCGGTGCCGAGCGACTTGCCGACCTCGGCCTCGGAGCCGGTCAGGTCGAGCACGTCGTCGGCGATCTGGAAGGCCATGCCCAGATCGTGGCCAAAGTGAGTCAGGCTTTCCACCACGCTCTCGGTCGTGCCGCTGAAAATGGCCCCGAGCTGCGTGGCGCAGGCGGTGAGGGCGGCCGTCTTGCCGCTGATCATGTCGAAATACTCTGCCGCCGAGAGGTCGAGGTTGCCGGCCTCGCCGATCTGGTGGAGTTCGCCTTCGCAGACGCGGTTGGTCGCTTCGCCGATGATCTTGCAGGCCAGCGTGCTGCCCGTGGTGCTGGCGAGGTAGAAGGCATGGGTGAAGAGCAGGTCGCCGAGCAAGACGCCGCTGTGGTTGCCCCAGCGTGCGTGGATGGTGGGCACATGCCGCCGTAGCGAAGCGCCGTCCAGAATGTCGTCATGGACCAGCGTCGCCGTGTGAATCATCTCGACGACGGCGGCCAGGACGTGATGTTCACGGGTCACGTGGCCACAAGCTCTGGCGGCCAGCAGCAGCAGCGTGGGCCGGAGCTGCTTGCCACGATAGTGGGCCAGATGGTGAACGAGTTCCTGGACGTGTCGTACTCGACTCGCCAGCTCGGCCTGGAAGATCTCCTCGGCCGCCGCCAGGTCCGCGGCGACAGGCGCCGTCCATTGATCGAAGGCACGCCGATCGGCTGCCCCCGCGGGCATGGGCTGGTCGGCGATGAGGGCCTGTGGCATCATGGCGAGTTTTCCCGGTTTCAGACGTTCCTGAAAACTGTACCGACAAAAAAAGGGGCAGTCAATTCATCCTCGCCGCCTCCTCTCCCCTGCGCCGCTCTTGCCCAACCTCGTCCCGGTCGGTGGCCCGGCACGAACCGCTCGCCGTTTCATGCCGACCGGACGAAATCCCCTGACGTGCCGCCGTGTTTCTCTTCCAGGCGGATGGCTTCGATGACCATCTCCTTGTCGACCGCCTTGCACATGTCGTAGAGAGTCAATGCGGTCACGCTGGCGGCGACCAGGGCTTCCATCTCCACGCCGGTGCGGCCCACCACCTTGGCCACCGTCATGACCTCGACTCGATCGGGCGGCCGCGCTGTCAGATCGACCGTGACGCTCGTCAGCGGAAGCGGATGGCAGAGGGGAATGAGGTCCCCCGTCCGTTTCGCCGCCATGATCCCCGCGAGGCGCGCCACCTCGAAGACATCTCCCTTGGCGAGCTTCTTATCTTGAATCAGGGCCAGGGTCGCGGGGTTCATCCGCACTCGGGCCGAGGCACGAGCCCACCGCTCCGTCTCCGGTTTGGCCGAGGTGTCGACCATCCGGCTGGCCCCCTGGTCGCTGAAGTGAGTCAGTTCGCTCATGGCTTCAGTGCCTCCCAGTGGGCGCGGGCTTCAGTGAGGGACGTGCTGAGCCGCTTGGCCTCCGCAGCCGACAGCCGGCTGGTCTTCTCGCTCAACTGACCCAGGAGATGCTCCCGAGCTTGGGTGCGGCGCGACTGGCCGCCGCCGAGAGTTACGGGATTGGAGTGGGCGAGCAGTTCCCCACCCCGGCTCCAGCAGCGAACCGCGACCCAACCAGCATCCGGCCAGGCTTGCGCCAGTTCACACTGCACTTGCTCCGACCCCACAGCGGACGCAACCACCTCACCATCGCTGACCACTTCCAGGTCGACGTCTTCCTCCACGTCCGCAGCAAGAGCACGCAGTTGCAGTCTACTCGGTGCCATGGAAAAAACCGCTCCAGGCCCTTGACCATTAACTTCCAGATGCAGCCAGGGGCCGCGGGAGATGAAGGCCCGCCTGAGCCGTGCCGATTCGATCCACTGGGTGAACGTCAGCGGTTCGCCGGGCGGGAGCTGCACCCACGTTCGCCAGCAACCAACGGCACGAAGGGCGTCCGTCTTGGCACTGCCGGCCACGAGTCCGACCGGTCGGTCTGCGTCCCAGAGCTGGTATGCCAGTTTCAGCGCGTCCCGAGGGTTCGTGTCGAGAGTGATGCCCAGGGCGTCGATCTGATCGTGGAGCAGAGTCGCCATCACCTCGGCATCCAACTCGGACACGGGCCAGATGACCCAGCCGCGCTTCCGGTGGCATTGCTGGGCCCAGTCGTCGACCGTGTAGTGCTGGAAGCCCTCGTCGGCGAGGCGCAAGGGGAAGACGACGCGGTGGCTGTGGTGCAGGAGCAGCCCGGTCGTCGTGCCATGGCCATTCCACGTACCGACGGCGACCAGGGTGCCGGTTCGCTCAAGAGCCGGTGCTTGAGCGGAGAAGTCAAGCAGGCTCCGCTCGTCGGTGGCCGCCAGCAGAACAACGCTCAGGCCCTCGCCGGCACCTTCGAGCCAGGCGGCTTGGGGGCTAAGGTTCGTTACCATGGGGTCGCCTGCATACCAACCTTCTGCCGCGGGCTGGCGGCGGGGTGAAAGGGCACACCGCAGGGCGACCTGGCCCGCCCGCCGGGTCCACGTCATGGTCGTGGGATGATAACCAGGCCCATGGGCGGCCACGACCTCGATGGCACCCGCGGGTAAGCGGGCCTCGCAGGCACCTTCGACGTAATGGCATAACTCACCATCCACCAGCACGTGGCCCGGAGCCTGCCGGCCATGCGGGGTGAGATCGGACCACCGTCCCAGCGGTGCGAGCACCTGACCCTCGGCACCCCGCAGGCGTAGCCGCACGGGGATGGCTTGGCCCGAGTTGGCATCGGCGATTCGGATATGGACGACTTGCCAGTCCATGGAGTCGTTCTACGAGATGGCCGCCGGATGGACGGGGCTGGCCCGCCCGGCTGGCAAACGCGGCGTAAACCCATACGCCAACGGCATGTGGCAACGTCTGCGAGACCCTGAGGTGGTGCGGTTCGGGCTGGCTCTCGTGCTGGCCCTAACGGCCTGGCCGGCCCTCTATTCCGCCCCCGAGAGCCCCTGGCGTCAGGCCTGGTGGGCGGCGCTCGTCGCAGGCTGCCCTCTTCTGCTAAAACTGCGCATTTTCACCGTTGCCACCCCTGATGGTCCGTCTAAGATAGCCGCCGTTAGCTGGAGAATGATGCGTCGCATGGGCCTGGTGCTGGGACTCGCCCTCGCCCTTTTCCTCCTGACCGAAGGCCTCTTAACCCCGCTCTTCTGGGTTTGGCTCGTCGGTTTTTATCAGGGCACCATCATCCTCGACTGCTGGCTACTGTGGTCGGAATGGGACGCGGAGTCGCCCCCCCGATCGCCGGACCAGACCGCCCATTGAGGTTGAAATCAGGCCATGTCGAACCCAATGGACCACGTTCAGGACACCTACCATTGGCACTTTCTCGACTCGTTTCCCGGCCTGCACCTGCCCACGTTTGATTCGCTCTCGTTCGGTACGGTTGGCCTCAGCAAGTTCATGGTCTTGCAGGTCATCGCCGCCCTTCTCATCGTGTTCATCTACGTAGGACTCGCCCGCCGGATTCGCAACGGCGAGCCGGCCCGCGGCGCCTTCTGGAACTTCTGGGAGGTTCTGCTCACATTCATTCGGGACGAGGTGGCCCGGCCGAACATCCAGCCCGGACATCACCATCACGATGATCACGGCGATCATGACGGCCATGGCCACGAGGGCCATGATCACAAGCACGATGCCGCCCATGCCGTCGCTGAGGACCCGGCCCGCTTTGCCGATCGCTACGTGCCCTTCCTCTGGACGGTGTTCCTGTTCATCCTCTTCAACAATCTGCTGGGGATGATCCCGTTCTTGGGGTCGGCCACAGGTTCCTTTACTGTCACCAGCGCATTGGCGATCATCACCTTTTTCTTCATCCACGGCTCGGCCGTCGCTCGGCATGGCCTCACTGGCTACGTGAAGACTTACATTCCGTCCGTCGAGGCGCCGGCGGTCATCAAGCTCATGCTCGTGCCGATGATTTTCGTGATCGAGATCATCAGCCAGTTCATCAAGTGTTTCGTCTTGGCCGTGCGTCTGTTTGCGAACATCTTCGCCGGCCACCTGGTGCTGGCGGTGATCATGAGCTTCATCGTGCTGGCCAAGGATTCTGCCGCGTTTTACGTCGTGACGCCGGCCAGCTTGGCGGGCGTCTTGGCTCTGAGCTTGCTCGAACTCTTCGTGGCGTTCCTGCAGGCCTTCGTCTTCACCTTCTTGACGGCCATCTTTGTCGGACAGGTGTTGAACCCCGAACACTAAACCCCGAGCACCAAGCGCCCAGCGGTGGGTCGTCGCGGTCATCGGATCTGTTTGAAAGGCAGGAGTTCTCATGAAGCTGATTCGCATCTGTTGCTGCGTGCTGGCCATTATGTTGGTGATGGCGTCCCCGGCGCTGGCGCAGGCCACCGGCGGCACGCAGGTCTTCAACAGCATCGGCGTGGGCGCGGGCGTCGGCGCGGGGCTGGCGCTCATCGGCGCCGGCATGGGCTTCGGTCGGATTGGCGGCTCGGCCCTGGAGAGCATGGCCCGGCAGCCCGAAGTCGCCAAGGACATCGGCGGCCGCATGATCATCATCGCCGCCCTCCTCGAAGGGGCCACGTTCTTCGCCCTGATCGTCCTCATCATCATGGCGTTCAAGGCCTAAGCAGTCGGCGCGTCCGAGTTCAGGGAGATGTTCCATGTTGCAGCGCATGTGCCTGCCGCTGGTCTGCCTCGCCCTCTGGGCACCGGCGGCCGGGGCGGCCGACAAGCCGGGCGGGCAGAAGGCCAAGCCGGTCTACGAGGTGCACCTGCACCATGCCGGCCCGGACAACAAGACCGAAGTGACCTTGGACATGTCCGACGCGGCCCACGCCGAGCGCCTGGCGTCCGAACTCAAAGCGGGCAACGTGCATGAGTTGAAGCTCAAGGAAGAGGTCAACCTCCTCGCCCTCAAGGCCGACTTGGGCCTTTGGTCGGTGGTGGTATTCATCATCCTCTTCTGGGGTCTGCAGCGTTACGCCTGGCCGCTCATTCTGGACGGCTTGCAGTCGCGCGAGGCGAACATCGCGTCCGCCCTATCCGAGGCGGAGCGGACTCGGGCCGAGGCCGCTCGGCTGGAAAAGCAGTTCCAGGAACAGCTCGCCCAGGCCAACGACCGCGTTCGCCAGATGCTGGACGATGCCCGGCGGGATGCCACGGCAGCGACCGAAGCGATGATGACCAAGGCCCGTGGCGAGATTAAGCTCGATCGCGACCGCATGCTCCGGGAACTGGAGACCGCCAAGGATGCGGCCCTCAAGGAGATGTGGGACCAGTCGGTGGAACTCGCGAGTCTAATGTCCGCCAAGGCGATCAAACAAAACCTGGACGTGGCCGCCCACAAGCGGCTGTTCGGAGAAGCCCTGCAAGAACTCGGCCAGGCCGCCGAAAAGATCTCCCAGAACTAGGCATCCCAAAGCCGCAACGTGGAAGCCCAGGCGCATGGCCAGCCCCACTGAAAAACCACCCGTCCGAGCCGGCGAACAGCGGACGGCGCACGTCTACGCGGAAGCCTTCCTCAATGCCGCGGAAGCGGCCGGGCAGGCCGAGGCCGCCGTCGCGGACTTCTTCGCCCTGCACGACGAGTTGTTCCCGGCCTTTCCGAACGCCGAGACCTACTTGACCAGTGCCGTGGTCCCCGTGGGGGCTCGGGACGAGGTCATCGACAAGGCCCTCGGCGGGCAAGGCAGCCCGATGTTCGTGAACTTCATGCACGTGCTCAACCACCATGGCCGGCTCAATCTGCTGGGGTCGATTCGCCAAGAACTGCGCGACCTCATCGACGAGCGGGCCAAGCGCCGCCGGGTGTACGTGCAATCGGCCGTGCCGCTCACCGATGAGTTGCGTGGCCGACTGCTGGAAGTCCCCCAGCGCGGCGTGCGGTTCGAGCGACAGCTCGTGGAGTCGGTCGATCCGGAACTCTTGGGCGGCTTTGTCGTCCGGGCACTGGACTACCGCTTCGATGGCTCGGTGCGGACCTATCTCGATTCGCTCAAGAAGCAACTGACCGAAAGAAGCAGCCATGCGATTCAAAGCCGACGAGATCGTTTCAGTCCTGCAGGCTGAGATTGCCCAGTACCGGGCCCAACTCGACGTGGCCGTGGTTGGCCGCGTGTTGCAAGTGGGCGACGGCATGGCCCGGGTCTATGGCCTGTCCAGCGTGATGGCCGGCGAACTCGTGGAGTTCACCCGGACCGGCGTCATGGGGCTGGCCTTCAACCTCGAAGAAAACTCCGTGGCCGTGGCCGTCCTCGGCGACTACCTCGAAATCACCGAGGGCGATGAGGTCAAGTGCACGGGCCGCCTGCTCGAAGTGCCCGTGGGCGACGCCCTCCTGGGCCGGGTCGTCGATCCGCTCGGCAACCCGGTTGACGGCAAGGGCCCCATCGTCACGCCGGACCGGCGGCCGATCGAGTTCAACGCTCCCGGCGTCGCCGAGCGCCAGCCCGTCGATCAGCCGCTCCAGACCGGCATCAAAGCCATCGACGCCATGACGCCCATCGGCCGCGGTCAGCGCGAACTGATCATCGGCGACCGCAAGACGGGCAAGACCGCCATCGCCATCGACGCGATCATCAATCAGAAGGAAGAGAAGGTCATCTGCGTCTACGTCGCCATCGGCCAGAAGGAATCGACGGTCAAGGCCGTGATCGAGCGGCTGCAGGAATCGGGCGCGATGGATTACACCATCGTGGTCGTGGCGTCGGCGTCGGCCGTCGCCCCGCTGCAGTATTACGCTCCCTACGCCGGGACAGCGATGGCCGAGTACTTCATGTACCGGGGGCAGGATACCCTGTGCGTCTACGACGACTTGTCGAAGCAGGCCGCCGCTTACCGCCAGATGTCGCTGCTCGTCCGCCGGCCTCCGGGCCGCGAAGCCTACCCCGGCGACATCTTCTACTGTCATAGCCGTCTGCTCGAGCGGTCGGCGAAGATGGCCGAGAAGTGGGTCATCGTTCCGAACGAAGCCGACAACGCCAAGGTCGGCGCGGATTGGGGCATCAACTCGAGCAAGAATCCCAGCCAGAAGCGGGGCAGCGAGCCCGGTAAGGTCTATGTCGGCCCGCTGGAGAAGCACGAGGCCCAGCATGACGCCCAGGGCTTCCCCGGCACCAAGGTGGCCAAGGTGGTGGGCACCGGCGGTTCACTCACCGCCCTGCCCATCATCGAGACCCTCGAAGGCGAAGTGTCCGCCTACATCCCGACCAACGTGATCTCCATCACCGACGGTCAGATTTACCTCCAGCCCAACCTCTTCTTCGCGGGCATCCGGCCAGCCATCGACGTCGGTATTTCGGTGTCGCGCGTCGGCGGCAAAGCCCAAACGGCCGCCATGAAGAGCATCGCCGGCAGACTCCGCCTTGACCTCGCGGACTTCCGCTCGCTTGAGGCCTTCGCCCAACTCGGCACCGAACTGGACAAGGCGACGCAGCAACAACTGGACCGCGGCTACCGCATGGTGGAAGTGCTCAAGCAGCCGCAATTCCGCCCCATGCACGTCGCCGACCAGACGGCGGTCATCCTAGCCGGCACCAGGGGCTACCTCGACAAGGTCGACCGCAAGCAGGTCGCCGCCTGGGAGACCCAGTTCCTGAACTTCTTCAAGGAGCAGATGGGGCAGGTCCGCGACGCCCTTGTCGCGCAGAAGAAGCTCACGCCGGAGATCGAGGCGGGAATCATTAAGGCGATCGAGACTTTCCAGCCGCAGTTCAAGCCCTCGACCTAACACCGTCCCTGGCTCGCGTCCTGGAGCGTTTGGAAACGGAAAAGTAGCATCATGGCCAAGCTTCGCGAATTGGTGAATCGCCGTAAAGCGGTCCGCAACATCGCCAAGATCACCCGGACGATGGAGCTGATCGCGACGGCGCGCTTCAAGAAGGCGCTCGATCGCGCCATCGAGGCGGATGCCTTCACCCGCAAGATCGCGGAACTGGCCGCGGACCTGTCGGCGTCGGCCACCACGATCACCCACCCGCTCATGTCCTCCCGCGCGGAGGTCAAGAGCAGCGTGCTCCTGGTCATCGCCGGCAATCGCGGCCTGTGCGGTGGCTACAACGGCGGCATCATGCGCGTCGCAGTGCATCGCCTGCGCGAGTTGGCCGAGCAACCGGGCCTGACCACCCACCTGGAACTGTCCGGCAAGCGGGCCATGCAGTTCTTCCGCTATCAGGGCTACACGGCCGAGCACACCTACACCCAGTTCGAAGACAAACCGCAGTTCGACGGGGTCGATCCGATCGCCACTCGCTACATTGAGGGCTTCATTGCCGGCCGCTACGACCGCGTCGAAGTGGCCTATCAGAAGTTTCTCTCGGCGTCGCGGCAAACACCCGTCGTCGAGACGCTCCTGCCGCTGGCCTCCCATCAAGTGGAAACACGCAAGCCCGGCCAGGTGGAAGCGACGCCCAGCCAGAACGTCGAGTACGAGTATCTGCCGGACGCCGCGAGCATCCTGGCCGAGATTCTGCCGGTGGCCTTCAAGGTGCGGCTCTTCAAGTGCTTCCTGGACGCCGCCGTCAGCGAACAGATCGCGCGCCGGGTGGCCATGAAGGCCGCCACGGACAACGCCAACGATCTGATCAAGAGCATCAGCCAGAGTTACAATCGCGCCCGCCAGGCGCAGATCACGAAGGAACTGGCCGAGATCATTGGTGGTGCCGCGGCCGTGGAGTAGCCCGCCGCCACCACCCGAGAAGAACCACGAACGCAAGGTTTGGAGCAATCATGGTCGCCACCAGCAACGGCTCGGCAACGAAGACGGGCAAGATCATCCAGGTTATCGGGTCGACCTTCGACGTCGAGTACACCGAAGGCCACCTTCCCGACCTGTACAACGCCATCCGCATCGACGCCGAGCATCAGGGTACGCACATTCGCCTCACCGGCGAAGTGCAGCTCCACATGGGCGGCAACCGCGTCCGCTGCGTGGCTCTCGGCTCCACCGACGGCCTGGTGCGGGGCATGGCCGCCCACGACCTCGGTACCCCGGTCGCCGTCCCCGTCGGCAAGGAAACCCTGGGTCGCGTCTTCAACCTCCTCGGCGAACCGATCGACGGCCGGGGCCCGGTCAACGCCCAGGAGCATCGGCCCATCCACCAGAAGCCGCCCAAGCTGTCCGAACTGTCCGCCAAGACCGAACTCTTCGAGACCGGCATCAAGGTCATCGACCTGCTCATGCCCCTCGTCCGTGGTGGCAAGGCGGGGCTCTTCGGCGGGGCCGGCCTGGGCAAGACCGTCATCCTCCAGGAACTCATCGCCCGTGTCGCCAGTCAGCACGGCGGCTACTCGGTCTTCGCGGGGGTCGGTGAACGGACCCGTGAGGGCAACGACCTCTGGCTCGAAATGCAGGAAACCAAGATCGGCAAGACCGATCGCCAGGTGCTCAGCCAGACCGCCATGGTCTTCGGCCAAATGAATGAGCCGCCCGGCGCTCGTCTCCGCGTCGCCCTCTCCGCCCTTACCATGTGCGAATGGTTCCGCGACGCCACCGGGGCCGACACCCTGCTCTTCGTCGACAACGTTTTCCGCTTCTCCCAGGCCGGCTCGGAAGTGTCGGCCCTGCTCGGCCGCATGCCCAGCGCCGTGGGTTACCAGCCCACGCTGGCCACCGAGATGGGCGAACTCCAGGAACGGATCACGTCCACGGCCAAGGGTGCCATCACGTCGGTCCAGGCCGTGTACGTTCCGGCCGACGACCCGACCGACCCGGCCCCGGCCAACACCTTCGCCCACCTCGACGCCTTCCTCTACCTCGAACGCAAGATCTCCGAGAAGGGCATCTACCCGGCCATCGACCCGCTGGCTTCCAATAGCCGCATCCTCGATCCGCAGATCGTGGGCGAAGAGCACTATCGGGTGGCCCGCATGGTCCAGCAGACGCTCCAGCGCTACCGCGAACTCCAGGACATCATCGCCATCCTGGGTGTGGACGAACTGAGCGAAGAAGACAAGCTCGTGGTGCTGCGGGCCCGGCGTATCGAACGTTTCCTGTCGCAGCCCTTCATCGTTGCCGAGGCCTTCACCAACCGCGCGGGCAAGGTGACGCCGCTCGCGGAGACGATCCGCAGCTTCCGCGAACTGTGCGAAGGCAAGTGGGACCACCTGCCCGAAGGCGCGTTCATGTACGTCGGCGGCATCGACGAAGCGGCCGAGCAGGCCAAGAAGATGGCGGGATAGGCCGCCCTACACACAGGAACGTAGTCGCAGACCCAACGCGCGTCGGAAGCCCGATAAGGTTGGGTCGTGCTCTTCTTCTGGTTCATCTCTTTCTTCGAGCGTCGGGCGTTAGCCTTACGGCCGAGGCTCTGGGGGCGATGCTCTCTTTACTGCTGGCCCAGTGCCTCCAGCTCCTGCATCAGCTTTTTGAAGTCCTCCCGCTGCCGCAGCGGGGCAAGGTTGGCGTCATTCTTCAACTTCGCCGCGTCCTTGAAGCCCTTGCTCACGGCGTCACGCAGCATCTTCATCGCCTCGTCGCCGTAAAACTGCATCTCGGTTTGGCGCTTGTCGGCGTCGAGCTGGTCGTCTTTCTCCACGATCGGCATGTACTGGGCCAGGGCACAGGCAGCGTCGTAGGCGTCGGCGGGCGGATCCCAGCCGAGATCGCGCCGCTTCTCTGCCGTGGCGACCGCCGCCGATCGGTCCCCCAGGCCGGCACAGCTCCACGTCAGCACCCCCAGATGATTCCGATAGAACTGCCGGTACGTGAGATGGCGTGGGTTGGCCTGCAGCGCGGCCTGGTGATACGGCTGCGCCTCTTCTAGCTTCTGCCGGGCGACGGCGAAGTCCCGCTGCTGGATCAACAGGTGCGCGATATTCACCAGTGTCGCGGCTACGCTATTGCGGTAATCGGGCACGCTGGGGAAGTCGGCGGCCAGTTGCTTCTGGAGGGCCAGAGCTTCGGCGTAGGCAGCTTCCGCTTCCCGCAACCGGCCGGTGTTCTTGAGCAGGACGCCCAGGTTGGTGTGGCTGCTGGCCAGGTCCTGGCGGAAGTCGGGGCGAGTGGGAAAGTCAGTGGCCAGTTGCTTAAAAATGGCCAGGGCATCGACGTAGGCGGCTTCCGCTTCCTTTTGTCGGCCGGTGTCTTTGAGCAGGACGCCCAGGTTGAGGTGGCTGCGGGCCAGGTCCTGGCGGAAGTCGGGGCGGGTGGGGAAGTCGGCGGCCAGTTGCTTCTGGAGGGCCAGGGCGTCGGCGTAGGCGGCTTCCGCTTCCCGCAGGCGGCCGGTGTCGCTT
>CALLZJ010000307.1 GCA_937858435.1 uncultured bacterium | reverse complement strand
GGGTTCAAGGCCATTATCGCCCCACCCACGGCATGCATGGATTCTTCAGCCTGCGCCCTCGCCGCGACCGGCCCATCAGCAGTTTCGCTTGACATCCCCCACCTTCCCTCCAGTACGATGTTGGTTCAGCCCTTTCGGCCGTCCCTGGCCCGGGATATGACGGGATTCTCATTGACGCCGCCCAAGTTACGGCTTAGGCTAAGTAGTTGAGATGTTGGCGGCAGGTGACTGCTCAGCCGCGTGCTGGTCAGCCACGGCACGGTTTCCATTCCCGCTAGCGGTGGCCAGTCGGCCTCCGGGCGGCCTGTTTCATCCCGCCGTGGAAGGAGGGTCCCATGTCATTCCGGTTCCTGCGGAACCGCCAGGGTTTCACCCTGGTCGAACTGTTGGTGGTGATCGCCATTGTGGTGATCCTGATCAGCCTGCTGCTCCCCGCGGTGCAGCGCGTGCGCGAGACCGCCAATTCGGTCCAGTGCTCGGATCATCTGCGAAACATCGGTATCGCGTTCAAGAACTACCTCACGGACAACGGTGGGAACACCTACCCGTTGGGTGGCGGCGACCTGATCGTTGGGGGCAGCCCGCCCGCGCCGGCGCTCACCGGCGCGGGGCAGCCGTACAAGAACACCCGCACTCAAGACTGGGGCTGGGCCTACCAGATTCTGCCCTATCTCGATGAGCGGAATCTGTGGAACATGGCCGCCTCCAACCCCGTCGGCGCGGCGGCGCAGCCCGTCCGCGTCTTTTTCTGCCCCTCGCGGCGGGGCCCCATGACCATCGACAATTCGGCCGGTTCGTTCGGCGTGCCGGCCTTCGGCAGCCGGGCCACCATCGACTATGCGGGCAATGCCGGCACCTGGCAGTTCATGGACGGCACCGGCACGCCCGTCCCCGGGTTCGTGAATGCGATCATACCCATCAACTCGAACCCGCTGAAGAACGGTGCCTTTGGCAAGAGCCGGTTCTGGGTCGGTGCCACGACGACGGAAGTCGACGCGCCTATTCGGGCCGCCGACTTCGCCGACGGTGAACAGTACACCGTTCTGATTGCCGAGAAGCGGGTCAATGCCTTCCTGGTGGACCCCTCCTCGGGCACGCCGCAGATCGGCGACCGGCTGGGCTACTCGAGCGGCTTCGGCCCCGACACCCTGCGGACGGGCTTCTATCCGCCGGCGCTCGACTTCCCACGCCAGCGGGTCGTCGATCCCATCTCGGGACTCAACGAATCGGCCGCCAACGTGAACACTTTCAACGTCATCGACGGGTTCGGCTCCGCGCACTCGACCGGCCTGAACGTGCTGTTCGCCGGGGGCAACGTCCGCAAGATCGCCTACTCGATTTCGCCGAGCCTTCAGACCTTTGCCGCTGGCTCGCCGGTGCCCGTGCCGCCGGCGTTCCCCGCGCCGCAGACCTTGACACTCTGGCAGCGGCTCTGCCATCGGAATGACGGCGGGCTGGTGAACCCGAGCGAATTGGACTAAGTCGAACTCAAAGCAAACGCGCCACAGCCGCGGCTGCCACCAGGCACCGCGGCTGTGTCTGTTTTCACGCGGCTGCGTGTCCTAGTCGAACAGCCAGAACCACAGGATAGCGACCAGGGCGTTGATGCCGTCCTTGGCCCGGATCTTCTTGCCTTCCTCGTAGGTGCGGCCGGAGTAGGAGATGGGCATCTCGTAGATGCGCCACTTGGGGCTGCGTTTGCGGGCCACCTTGGCGGTGATTTCCGGCTCGAAGCCGAAACGGTTCGAGCGGAGTTTGATCCCCTTCAGCACCTCGGTCCGAAAGACCTTGTAGCAGGTCTCCATGTCGGTGAGGTTGAGATTGGTGAACATGTTCGACAGGGTCGTCAGGACCTTGTTGGCGACGTAGTGCCAGAAGTAGAGCACGCGGTGGGTCTCGCCGATGAAGCGGGAGCCGAAGACCACGTCGGCCCTGTCCTCGATGATGGGCTGCAAGAGGCGGGGATACTCGGCCGGGTTGTATTCGAGATCGGCGTCCTGGATGACGACGATCTGCCCGGTGACGTGCTGAAAGCCGGTCCGCAGGGCCGCCCCCTTGCCCTGGTTCTTGGCATGCCAGATGACGCGGATGTCGGGGTCGTTGTACGAACGGAGAATGTCGGCCGTCCCGTCGGTGCTGCAGTCGTCGACCAGGATGATCTCCTTGGGAAACGGGGTCTCCTGCACGCGGCGGATGACCTCGCGGAGCCAGCGTTCCTCATTGAAGACCGGGATGACGACGGAGACCTTCAGATCGGGGGGGATGGGGTAGAGCCCGAGCTGGCGGCAGGCGGGGAGGCCGAGCAGCCGCTCCAAGGTCGCCACGCGTTCATTGTGTTCTTCGGGCAAGGGCAAGGCGGCAAGGGCCTCGACGGCGTTGTGGGTCTGCATCGACGAAGGATTCCTGGCGGAAGTGGATACGGTCGCCGGGCACAGCCGTGCCGGGGAGATTATCACGGAACCAGGCGGGTGTGGTCAAGAGAGAGACGGATTTCGAGCCCCTGGGGAATGCCGGCCCGGCCTTCGGGGCGGCCGGGCCAGATCCCAAACATCCCTGCGAAGGGCGGAAAAGGCCGGAAAAACAGCGGCCACCCCGCCAGGCCAGGCCTACAATCTCAGGGCGTGGAAGCCAGTTCCAAACGTCGTGCTTCACTTCTCGAAGAGAAAGGTTGTCTCATGCGTCGTCTGTTCCTCCTGGTGGCCCTGATGGCCTTGGTGGCGGGTTGCAAGCAGCCGGTGGCCGAGATTCCGACCGGTACCTTCGAAGCAGCCGCCCAGAGCGACTCGATCCTCATGGGTGCCCCGCAGCAGGCCCCCACCACCCCCACGGCCCCGAACTAAGCGGACCGCTCACGGAACCCACGGCCCGCGGCCGTGGGTTTTTTTGGGTCGCTGCCGCCGCGCTGGCCGCTAAGCTGCTCCTGCTTCGGAGGGAGTAGCCGCCGGCACCGGGGCGCTCTGGTGGAGAGCCGCATGCCGCGCACCAAACTCGAAATGGGCCACGTCGAATACTGGCAAGTCCTCGACGAGAACGGCCAGGTCGACACCAAGCTGGAGCCGCAGCTTCCCCCCGAGGACCTCCGGCGGCTCTACCGCACCATGCTGCTAGCCCGCATGGTCGACGATCGCATGTACAAGCTCCAGGCCCAAGGGCGCATGGGCACCTTTCCCGGCGTCCGCGGCCAGGAGGCCTGCGTCGGCATCACCTATGCCCTCGAGTCCGGCGACTGGCTCCAGCCGGCCTTCCGTGAGACGGCCTGCCTCTTCTGGCGCGGCATCCCCCCCAAGCGGGTCCTGGAGTACTTCGCCGGCATGGAGGAAGGCAACGTCTTTCCCCCCGAGGCCAAGACGCTCCCGATTCCCATCTGCGTGGGCAGCCAGACCCTGCACGCCACCGGCGTTGCCTGGGCCGAGATGATCCGCCAGACCCGGAACGTGACGCTCTGTTACTTCGGCGACGGCGGCACCTCGGAGGGCGACTTCCACGAAGCCCTCAACCTGGCCGGGGTCTACAAGATTCCCATCGTCTACGTCTGCATGAACAACCAATGGGCCATCTCTGTCCCGCGGTCGATCCAGTCGGCCTCGAAGACCCTGGCTCAGAAGGCGATTGCCTACGGTTTCCCCGGCCTGCAGATCGACGGCAACGACTTCCTCGCCGCCGTCGTCGCCGGCCGCGCTGCCGTGGCCCACGCTCGGAGCGGCAAGGGACCGACTTTCATCGAAATGGTCACGTACCGCCTCGGGCCGCACACCACTGCCGACGACGCCAAGCGCTACCGCAACGAGGAAGAAGTCCAGCAGTGGCTGCCGAAGGACCCGCTGGTCCGGGCCCGCAAGTACCTGGAGAAGAAGAAGCTCTGGTCGCCTCAGTGGCAGGCCGAGCTCGAGGCCGAGTTCACCGAGCAGATCGAACAGGAAGTGCAGGCGTACGAGCAGGAACTGGCGGCCATCGATCCGCTGGACATGTTCGAGTATGCCTATGCGGAGAAAACCCCGGAACTCGCGGCCCAGAAAGAGCAAGCGGCCGCCTTCCTGCAGCAGGCCGCCGAGCATCACTAGCCGGTCCGGGGTGCTCCCCGCAGTCCGCTCGGAGACGTCGGGCCCCGGTTGCCGCGCGGCGGCTCGCCTCGGTTCCACTCGGGCCCCG
>CALLZJ010000306.1 GCA_937858435.1 uncultured bacterium | reverse complement strand
GAGATAAGCTAGTGACTGGAGTTCAGACGTGTGCTCTTCCGATCTGGCCTCTTCGATGCCGGCGACGCTCTTCGCAACGTCATCCACGACCTGCGGCTGCCCATCCTGTTGCTCGTGGGAGCCCGCGGCCAGCTTGCCGCCGCTCGGGGCCAGTCGGGAGACACCTGCCCGCAGTTCACCGAGGCGATCGTGCAAGCCTGGAGCGTCCCCTACCGGATACTCACACCGGGTCCTGGGGCCGCCGCCGAGCTACGCTCCGAGTTTCACGCTGCACTCGATGCCGGTCGGTCCTGTGTCCTCATCTGGCCGGAGTAACGTGGGGGAATCTGGAATGCAATTGGACGATGTTCTCGAAGTGGTCGCCGCTCATCGGGGCAACCATGTCGTCATGGCAACGATGTCGGCCATCGGAGCCTGGCCCCGTTTCTCCGACACGCCCCTCGACTTCTGTTACCTCCCTTCCAGCATGGGGCTGGGCCCCAGCCTGGCCTTGGGCATGGCCCTCGCGCAGGACCGCCATGGCGTGATAGTCCTGGCCGGCGACGGCAGCACGCTTATGCACCTGGGGGCTCTGGCGACCCTGGCGGCTTATCCGGCCGCGGTCTACCTAGTGGTGCTCAACAACGGCATCTACGAAGTGACCGGAGGCCAGCGGACCGTGGGCAGCATGGCAGTCAACTTCGTGCAGGCGGCCCAGGCCATGGGCTTTAGGCGAACCTGCCGTTTCGCCGACAAGGCAGCCTGGCAGAGTGGGGCCGCCGCGGCTCTCAGTGGGCCCGGCCCGGTCCTGATCGAACTCCCCATCGAGCCGCGCTTCGGCCAGAAGATGCCCCGGCCGCCCCGACCCATGGCCGAACAGTTGGTCCGATTGCGGGCCGCTCTGGCGAGTTGATAGCCGAGTTCGCGAAGCAAACCCTTGACGCCCGGCAGCCGATTCGGGACACTGCATGTCTCGGAAGCGGCGCCGCCGCGGACGTTTCCTTTCTTCGCCCCAGGTTGCAGCATGATTGGTTCCCTGCTTGTCATTGCCGGCCCCGACACCAACGTGAAGTTCGAACTCGATGAAGGCCAGGTCCTGTCCGTGGGGCGTGGGGCCGACACCGCCACACGCCTGAAGGACCCCCAGGTCTCGCGCAAACACTGTGAGATCAAAGTCGAAGGCGGCAGGATCGTGCTCACGGACCTGGGCAGTGCCGCCGGCACCATGGTCAATGGCAAGCGCGTCACCACCCACACCTTGCGGTCTGGCGACGTGATCCAAATTGGCGGCACCCAAATGCGTCTCCACTCCGAAGGCCCCTCGGAGCACGACGCCAGTACCGTCCTGATCGGCGCGAGTTCGCGCCCCAAGGATGGCCCCGACGCCGGAGAGGAACTGGTCGGCAAGAAGATCAGCCACTATCTCATCGGCCCGATCCTGGCGCGGGGCACGACGGGCATCATTTTCAAGGCCACCGACGAACAGCACAACACCGAGGTCGCATTCAAGGTCCTGCGGTCCATTTACGCCACCGACGACGACGAAATGCAGCGTTTCGTCCGGGCCATGAAGACAATGCTGCCGCTCCGGCACCCCAATCTCGTCTCGCTCTTGGGAGCGGGCAGGGTTGGCAACTACTGCTGGATGGCCATGGAGTTCGTGGACGGCGAAAGCCTCGACAAGGTAATCGAACGGATCGGCATCGCCGGCATGCTCGACTGGCGCTATGCCCTGCGCGTCGCGATTCACATCGCCCGGGCCTTGGAATATGCCCACGGCCAGAACTCCATCCACCGCAACATCACGCCGACCAACATCATCGTCCGCTCCAGCGATAAGGTCGCCAAGCTCTCCGACCTCATGTTCGCCAAAGCACTCGAAGGCACCCACGCCAAGCACGTGACCCGGCCCGGCGAACTCATCGGCGAAGTGGCCTATATGGCTCCCGAACGCACCCATGGTGGCGCTGCTGACGTGGACGGCCGCTCCGACATCTACGGCCTGGGCGCCACGGTCTACGCCCTGCTCACCGGCCGCCCGCCCTTTGAAGGCACCTCGCTGATCGACACTGTTCAGAAGATTCGGTCCGCCGAACCCGTGAAGCCGAAGAAGTACCAGCTCTCGACCCCCGACCTGTTCGAAGGCGTGGTGATGCAGATGCTGGCCAAGCGGCCTCAAGATCGGCAGGCCTCCGCCACCGAGCTCTTGACCAGCCTGGAGCGCGTCGCCAAGTTCCAGGGGATCAGCGTCTAGGATTCGCGTCGGCCCACGGCTCACTTCGCTTCCTACCGTTGGCAGGGACTCGCGATGTCGCGCTTCGCCTTGCTCGTTCTCTTGCTCCTGCCCTGGGCGGTGCTCGCTGCCTGGCCCCAGGGCCCCGAGCCCGCCTCAGAAGCCCGAGCCAACGATCCGTTCGACCCTGCCGACTGGCCCATGTACAACCGCGATGTCGTGGGCACCCGGCACAACCCGGTCGAGAACAGGCTCTCCGCCGCCAACGTCGGGCAACTTACCGAGCTTTGGCGCTTCCCCGCCGCAGAGAGCAAGGACGTCGTGGGGACGGTGCATGGGACCCCGGTCGTGACCAAGGATGGAGTCTACTTCGGTACCGTGACCCACCCTGCCTTTTACAAGCTTTCCCCCGAAGGCAAGTTGCTTTGGACCTATCGCAATCCCGACGAGCCCAAGCCGCCGCTCTTCCGCACGCCCTTCACCCTGCCGACCTCGGGCTTCGTCACGTCCCCCCTGGTGGTGGGCGATACCGTCTACGCCGTCGATCTCGGGGGCTTTATCTTCGCCCTGGACGCCGCCACCGGCCAGGAGCGCTGGAAGATCAATACCCGTGTCGCGCCGTTTCCTGGCGGTCATCCGTCCAATTGTCTGTTCGCTGCCCCGACCTGGACGGCCGGACTACTTATCGTTGCCGGGGGCGGCTTCGAGCACGGCGTCGCCGCCAACCCTATCCACCACTGTTGCGACGGTCGCGGCTTCGTCGCGGCCCTGGAACCCGCCACCGGCCGGGTGGTCTGGAAGTATGACGTCGGGCCCGATCCCAAGCCGCTCGAGCCACCCGTCAAGATCGTCGACAGCTACGGCGAGCACGTCTTTCACATGGGCCCTTCGACCAGCTCGGTCTGGTGCGTGCCTGGCTACGATGCGGAGACGGGACTGCTCTACTTCGGCACCGACGCCCACAACGCACCTCGACAGCCGACGTCGGACGACCCCCGACTCTACACCGTTCACTCCTGCGCCGTCATCGCCCTCGATGCTCGAACCGGGGCCGAGAAGTGGGTCACGCAAGTCAATTCCGGTGACGTCTGGAACTATGCGATGCGCGCCTACGACCCTGAAACGGGGCTCTACAAAGATCAGTCGATTGGCGACACGCCCAAGCTCTTCCGCATCCAAGTGAACGGCGTGCCGACCAAGGTCGTCGGTTGTGGTTGCAAGAATGGTGTCTTCTACCTTTTCGATGCCGCCACCGGTCGCATCGTGGCTCAGACCCCGCAGTACAAGGGACCGCCCAGCGATCCGCCAGATCCGCCACCCCACCCCCGAACGCTGGCCCTACCGGGCCCCACGGGTGGGCTGCAGACTGGTTGTGCCACCGATGGCCAGATGATCTTCACCAACGGCATTGATCACATCATGCTCAATACCGGGCCCCGTCGCGGCGGGCCACGCCATGCCCCCACGGGCGGCCGCGTCGTCGCCCTGAGCCTCGACTTGAATTCCGAAGTCTGGCGGCACGAGCGTCCCAAGGTCGCGGCCGTGGGCGGCACTGCGGACAAGCCCGCCTTCACCAACGTCGGCGACCCGGTCGGCTCGGGTATCGCCGTCGCCAATGGCGTGCTCTACTTCACAACCACCGTGAGCAACCAATTGGTGGCCCTCGAAGCGGCCACGGGCAAGGTGCTCAAGGAGATTTCGCTCGGTCCAGTCTGGAGCGGGCCCGCGGTTGCGCGAGGCCGAGTCTACGTTGGGCTGGGCAACATCCTCTTCTCACCCGGCGACCCCGGCGAAGCCTATTACCGCAAGAGCATGACCGGCGGCGTCGTCTGCTTCGGGCTGCGGGAGTAGGAGTCCTCAGCAAAGGAATGCGTGAAGGGCGAGTCGCCACTCTGCCAGGGTCCGTTGCTAACTGAGATTCCCGTGCAAGTCGATGAAGCGGCCCGTGGGCTTCTCCTCTCGGTCCACGACGTTGTAACCGATGTGCTTGTTCTCTACGAAGACGTGCTTGGCAAACATTGGAAAGCAAGTCGGCATCGCCCTTAGGCCGTGCTGCCGATAGGCCACGACGATTTCGTTCCGGTTCGCCCCGGTCAGAATCGACTTGTACTTCAGTGCAGCCATGCGGCACTCGTTGACTTCCGAGTCACTCATTTTGACCTTCGTGAAGGGGCTGACTTTCTTCATCGCGGTCAGGCCATAGCGGAACTTGGGGACAAAATCCTCGCCCTCGGGGGCGAGGTCGATGAACTTGCATCCAGCATCATCCTCAAAAGCGATCTTGATTCGGGTCAGTCGACTCCTCATCAAGCGGACCCCGGCCCGAAAGCCCGCGCTCGTCGCTTCAGGCTTCTTGGCCATGTCATTGAGCAGATAGAAGACGAGGTGATCTTCCTCCGACGGAACCGGCATAAAGACGTAAATGGTGTCTCCGGTCAGACGATAGATCTGATTCGGCTTCTTACCATCGACTTGGTCGTCGCCGCCGATTTTGAGTGTGCGCTTCGGGTCGATCAGAGTGGCACTGACGTCGTGTAGTCCCTTCTCATTACGCAGGCTCTTTAGCGTCCGCGGCTGCAACCAGAAGTTGTGATCCTGCATGCGCTCCTCGATGCCAGGAATGCCCTGCATCGTCTTGATCTGGCGCACGCCGCCCTGATCTTCCTTTCCCTTTATCGGCACCTTCTCCTCGTAGTAACCCGTCTTGCGATCATCCTTGATGCCGCGCATGGTCATCCGACTTTCACTAAAAGCTGCTTCCCAAGTATCCCCTGACTCCCATGCCTTCAGGTCGAAGAACCAAGTGTAGACGACGTCTCTCGCTTCCTCCCAGGCCCCATCCGTGGCGATTGCCGAAATGCCACCCTCGTCGATCAACTGCCTTACGCGCGCACGACTTTCGGGAAGTGACATGGTCCGGTCCTCGGCAGTGTGCACTGGGGGCTGACATGGCTAGGAAACGTCTCGCCGCGATTCTCAGGCGGCCGCGGCTCGCGGTCAAGTGAATTCCAAGGCGGGCAGGGGGCCCAGAGCGCGGTTGGAGTGGAGTGGCAAGCTGAAGCTGACCTTGCCGGCTACGTAGGCCAGTGGAACTTTGCCGACCAGGCAGAGCTTGAGCAGCGTAGGCGAAAGGAAGCCAGGCCCAGCGCGGTCGGCCAGGGAGTTGGTCACGGATATTGGAGTCGGGCCCCTTGGCGCGGCAATAATGAATGGTGGCCTCTTCGCCAAAGGGAGGTGGCGGCCGGGCTTCCATCACTCTTTCGGGGGTGCCCTCATGTTCGTTCGCAAGTGGCTATTGGCCTTGGCAATCTGGACCGGCGCGTGCGGCCTGGCCTGCGGGCAGGAATGGCGTCCCGTTTCCTCGGCTCGGACAGCCCCCACGGGCAGCGCCGTTCACGCCCAGGCCGTCGTGGCCAGATCGGGAGAGCGTCGTGTAGGGAAAGA
>CALLZJ010000305.1 GCA_937858435.1 uncultured bacterium | reverse complement strand
TTCGGCCCTCCAACCTCTCAGCGCACTCTAACGCCAAATGGCGCAGTCCGCCCCAAGAAATTCCCGGCGACGAGCGTCACCGTGAACTTTGCCCCTTGGCATCAGGAACGCGTCGTGGACCAAGGCGAAGGTCATTTTCCTTCAGGCGCCTTGGGATACTTGTCCCGCTCGGCCTGGTACTTCTTCACCTCGTCCGGCTTCTCGAGTGCCGTGTAGAGTTCGATCAGCCGGTCGAGGGCTTCGGGGATGCGGGTAGCACCCTGGGGCGGGATCGACTTCTCCCGGGCCTTCATGCCCTCGTAGCCCTTGAGCAGCAGCGGCTCGGCTTCGGGGAGTTTCGTCTGGCCGAGAAGCGCCCCGCCGAGCATGGACTGGGTGTTGAACGTGGTCCAGTCGTTGGGCTGGATTTTCTCGCGGATGGCCAGGCACTCGCGGAGGAACGGCTCGGCTTCTTTGAAGCCCTTCATCTCCAGCAGAATAGAGCCGAACTGGGCCAGTTGCCCAGCCAACTGCGAATCGTCCTTCGGCAGCGTCTGGCGGGTATTGGCGAGTAGCTCATCCATCAATCTGACTGCTTTCGCCGTCTCGCCGGCTTGGGCATAAGCTTCCAGTAGCGGACGACTAAACACGCTGAGCGTAGGGTACTTCCTTGCCGCCTGGTACGCTTCCTCGAGCAGCGGAATCGCCTCCGCGACCCGGCCAGCATCCTTGTAGTTCACGCCAAGGTTGGCCACCGTGGACAGAGTACTGTTGTGCTGCCGGCCGAGTCTCTTCTCCTTTAGCGGGAGCAATTCCTCAAAGAGCGGTATGGAATCCTCGAGCCGTCTAAGGGACCAGTAACAGGCTGCCAGGCTGTTCATTGTGGTAAGGGTATCAGGGTGGTCAGGGCCGAGATTGAGCTTGCGAAGTGCAAGCAACTCCTCGAAGAGCGCCAGGGCCTCTACGAGCTTGCCGGCGGCATGATAACCTACCGCCAGGTTGTTCATACTCTGCATTGTGGCAGGGTGATCGGGACCGAGCTTAGCCTGCCGCAGTTTCAGCGTTTCTTCGAAGAGAGGCAAGGCCAGATCGAGTCTTCGAATGGCTTGGTAGGTCCCGGCCAGGTTGTTCATGACGCGGAGCGTGTTGAAGTGGTCTGGGCCAAGCTTCGCCACGTTCAGTTTCAGCGTCTCTTCGTAGAGCGGCACTGCCAGTTCCAGGCTTCCGGCTGCATGGTAGCACGAAGCAAGGTTGTACATGCTGATGAGCGTGTCGGGGTGGGCGGGGCCGAGCTTGGCTTTGCGGAGTCTGAGAGTCTCTTGGGATAGCGGTATGGCGAGGTCATGCTTTCCAGCGGTCTGGTAGCACAGGGCAAGATTGCTCATGCACTTCAGAGTGTCTGAGTGGCTGGGACCGAGCTTAGACTTGAACAGAGAGAGCGTCTCCTCGTAGAGCGGCATGGCGAGCTCGAGCTCTCCGGCCTCGCGAAGGCACTCGGCTAAGTTGTCCATGCTGATGAGGGTGGTGTGGTTATCGGGACCGAACTTGGCTTTCAACAGCTTGAGCACCTCCTTGTGCAGCGACAGTGCCAAGTCAAACTTGCCGGCGGCTTGGTAACCCACAGCCAGATTGTCCATGCTGATGAGGGTGGCGAGGTCATCAGGGCCAAGCTTGTCCCTGGTGCGCTTGAACGTCTCTTCCAATAGGGACAGGGCCAAGTCGCGCTTCCCGGCAGCTATGTAGCAAACTGCGAGACTGTTCATCGTATGCAGGGTGCCTGCACCATCCACCCCGAGTACCTTCTTCCGCAATTCCACCGCGCGTTCCAGAAACGGAATCCCCTTGGCTGCTTCGCCGGCGCCACGGTAGTTCACGCCGATAATCCAGCACAACTCCGCCTCAATCCGTGGATCGAGGTCCTGCCGTTCCTTTAGCTTTGCCGCCGCCCTATCCAGCAGGGTCATCAACGTTGTGTTGCGGTCCAGCCCTTCGCTGCCATACTCACCGCCAAAGCGCTCCTGGCCCTCAACGCTCGTCAGGCCCAGGAAATCGTCTTTGACGAACTGGGCGATGGCCTGGGCGTACTTCTTCTCCCGTTCCTCGTCCTGTCGGGCCAGCTTCTCCGCGGCCGCTGCCCGCTCGGCGTTTTCCTTCTCCACGTTTGCTTTCCGCTCATTCTCTTCCGCAATCTCGCGCTGCTTCTCCTTCGCAATCGTCTCTTTGCGGGCTAACCCCTCCTGCCGCCGGGCCTCCAGCAGCCCCCATGTGGTCCCCACGATGCCCAGCAGCAAGGCCAATAGCACCAGGCCTGCCGCGATCACCTGCACCTTGTTCCGCTGGACGAACTTCTTGAACCGATAGCTCGCACTTGGCGGGCCGGCCACGACTGGCTCATGGTTCAAAA
>CALLZJ010000304.1 GCA_937858435.1 uncultured bacterium | reverse complement strand
CTGGGCATGGCCAACCGCCCATCGCCCCGTCGGCCCCGCCGCCGCCGCCGCCGTTCACGCCGCCCGTGACGCCGGGCTCGGCATTGGCCCCCTCGCCCGGGGCTCCCACGGCTCCCCCGGCGCCGCCGACCTTCGCGCCCCCGACGCCGGGCACGCCCGGGGCTCCGGCAGCGCCCGCAGCCAGACCGTCGACCGGTCAGACGGGGCCACGCGTCCAAGTGGCGGCGCGGGTTCTGGCCCGGGTCAACGGCAAGCCCATCCTCTTTGAAGAAATCGCCAACGGGGCGGCCATCCGCCTCGAACAGATTCGGCCCCAGGTGCCCGAAGCCCAGTGGCCGGACGTCGTCGAGCAACTCCTCCGGCAGCAATTGGACGAGACGATCAACTGGGAGGTCGCCTTTCAGGAATGCGAACTGCGCGTGCGGCCGCAGATGATCGAGAAGGTGCGCGAGGCGGCGGCCAAGGAGTTTCATCGCATGGTCCGCCGGGCCCGTGAGGAACTGAAGTTCAACAGCGACGAGGAGCTGCGCCGGCACTTCGAGAGTCAAGGCCGCACGATGCCTGAAATGCTGCGGCAGTATGAACGCTACTTCATCGGGCTGGAGTATGTCCGCAACCTGGTGCGCGACAAGCTCGAACAGATCACCCGCGAGGACCTGCTCGAATACTACCAGGCCCATCCCGAGGAGTTCGACCGGCCCGAACTCGTGACCTGGCAACACATCTACATTGATGCTCATCGCTTCCCCTCCCGGACGGAAGCCCGCCAGTACACCGAACGGCTGCAGCAGCAGGTACTGGCGATGCGGACCCGGGAAGAGTTCGCGCCCCTGGCGGAACAGTACAGCCACAGCCCCGACCGCTTCGACAAGGGCGAGCAGGCCACGCCGCCGAGTCAGATTCGGCCGCCGGAACTGCAGCCCGTCGTGCTCGGGCTCGCTCCCATGCAGACAGGTCCGATCGTCGAGACCGAGAATGGCTTCCACATCGTCCGGATGGTGAGCTATCAGCGGGGCGGTCGGGCGCCTTTCGCCGAGGTGTGTGAGGCGATCCGCCGGAAGCTCCAGGAAAGGATCGGCATGGAGGAATTCAACCGCTTGCTGAAGGAAATGAAGGCCAAGGCGGTCGTGGAGTACATGGACCCGGCCTGGTACCACACGGGCAAGGAAGAGAAGTAGTTGGTGTGAGGGGAAGATCGGCCGTCGGGGCCGGGTTGGTCAGCATTCGTGTGTGGGCTGGCCGGGCGGTCTGTGGTCGAAGGCGGTGGCGGGGCGGACGTCCCCTTCAGGGTGGAGCAGCCCTGGACTCGCGGGCCGCGTGTATCTTGCCCAGCTTTCCTGGTCGGCGAAGCTCGACTGGATTATGTTGTCGGCCAGCGCTCCGGGAGAATCCAGTTCTTCGGGCTGATTCACCTTGCACGATCTTGCCGAAGAGATTATGACCTCCCACACTCGCGGAAGTAACGCACGCTTTCGCTGCCCACACCTTGCCCTGCACCGAGTCGCAGCCGCGTTCGCCGCGGAAACCGACGCCAAGGCGTTCGGCGCCGCTGGCTCTTCGTCGTTCCGTGCAGGAGATCGTCCATGGCCGTGCAGTTCCGGAGCAGCTTGGTGTCTCTCGTGGCGCTGCTGACCACCGCCTTGGTGGCCCAGGCCCAACCGTTCCACAATGTGCAGATCGCCGTCGACCATTTCCACCTGGTCGCGCCCGGCGACGGTTCGGGCACCATCACCTTCTCGGGTCTCAGCCTGGGCACGGTGAACGGGCAGCCCTGGACCGGCCAGCCGATCTTGTCGCTGTTACCCCAGCTATCCATTGGTGGCATCGCGGCGATGGTGATGGGCTAAGGGCGGAAAATCGAGGTCAACTTCCACATGGTCTCCACGCCGCTGCCAGGCGGGCTGATTGCCAACCCGCAGTTCGGCGGTCAGTCTTCGTTCACGGTCGTACCCTCCTTCGCGCAGACGCACTCGGCGCCGGTCGGCGAATGGGGCGGCTCGCCGGGCTCGAACGTCGTCACGGGGGATATCTCCTTCCCGGTTGAGAACGGCATAGATGCCTCGCCCATCGTGCCCGTGGATACGGCCATCGTCGATCCCACGCCCGGGGGGCTGCTCGACCCCGGCGCTCACATGCTCACCATCTGGGGCGACCTCTTCCTCGACTCCGATAGCAGCCTGAGTAACTGGCGGGCCTTCGATCTCGACGCGGGCGGCGGCTTGCTCACCCTCATGCTCTACAGCACCGACCCCAACGCCAACTGGAGCGACATCCTCGCCAGCGGCGGCGAACTCACCGGCTTCGGCATCCTGAACCTCACTGGCGTGGCGCTCAACGAATCGACCGGCGGGCAGATCCCCGAGCCGGCCACCGTCGCCCTCTGGCTCGCCCTTGGCACCGCGGGAGTCTACTGGCATCGACGGCACCGCCGGGCCTAACCCACGGCGTCGTAGCGCTAACCTCGAATCACTCATCAATCACCCATAAGGAATCGAACATGTACCGCTCCTGCAAGCTGACGGCTCTCCTGACCCTGGCCACCCTTGTGACCGCGGGGAGCACTGTCCGGGCCGAGCCCATCTCCTCCATCAGCGGCACCATCGCCCACTTCGTGATGAACTCGAACCCGGTGGGCGGCCAGGCGAATGCCACCATCACCCTGTCGGGCCTGAACTCCTCGGTGCCCGATTTGACGTTCAACCTCGGCACGATCAGCCTCAGCGGCGGCCCGCATCAGATCGTCGGGCATCCCTACTCCTTCTATGACGTCAACCCCTGGTCCGCCGGTCCGCTCTCCATGCACACGCCCACGATGCAGAGTGCCCTCATGAGCACGAGCCTCACCGAAGCGCAAACCCTCGGCAGCGGTCCCAAGGGCGGCGACGTCACCCTTACGATCAGCAAGGACCAGCTTGTGCTCACCGGCTCCGCCACCCTGCTCGAGAACTTCACCGGCCTGGACCTCAGCGCCTTTAGCGCCGCGGCCGGCGGCGGCCTGCTCTCCATCACCCTGACTTCCTTCCCCGAGTACGCCAGCTTTGCCGGCATGCTCGCCAGCGGCGGCACGATGGAAGGCACCGGCACCTTCACGATCACGGGCGGCCAGATCGCTTCGATCCCCGAGCCCGCCACCATCGCCCTCTGGGGCCTGGGGCTGGGCGGCATCGTTGCCTGGCGCCGCTACCGCCGGGCCTAAGCGCCAGCCATCGCGGCAAGAACGAACTCAACGAGCAAGCCCACGGTCGAACGACCGTGGGCTTGTTGCGTTGAGCGGCGCTGGTTGGGAGGAACACAGGCTAAAGCCCACGCTTCAACCACCGGCTGGGGCTACCCCACTAGTGGGCGGCGGGCTTGGGCTCCGGCTTGGTCGGCTCCAGGATGAAAGAGGTGTAGACCCAGCCGGCGGCGATGGCGCCGAGCACCGGGCCGACGATGTAGACCGGGAAGTCGCGCAGGCGGCTGAACTCGCCGGTGATGCCTGCTTCCCAGAGGGCGAGTCCGAAGTAGCGGACGGGGTTCATCGCCGCTCCGGTGAGGGGCCCGCCCACGAGCGTGGCGGCCATGAGGGCCAGGCCGATCCCGAAGCCGCCGATCTTGGGCGCCCGGGGATCGACCAACGTGCCGAAGAAGGCGAAGACCAGGATGAAGGTCAGGATCGCCTCGATGACCGAAGCCATGGCATAGCGGCTCAGGTCGCCGCTGACGGCGACGGTGAGGGCCGGGGAGACGTGCGGCGTGCCGAGCTGGGCGTCGCGGAGGGCGACGGTGGCACCGAAGATCATGGCGACGAGGCCGCCGGCGATCAGAGCGCCCATGAACTGAGCAGCGACGTAGTAGAGCATTTGCGGCGTGTCGATGCGCCCCAGCACCCATTTCGTGATGGTGATGGCCGGGTTCAGGTGGCCGCCCGAGACGTTCATCGTCGCTGAGATAGCAATGGAAGCGATGATGCCGTAGGCCAGGGCGCTGCCCAGGAAGCCGATGCTGCCGGGCACGACGGCATTGGTGCACAGGGCACCCGCGGCGATGAAGCAGATCAAGAAGGTGCCGACCATCTCCGCGACGCAGGGGCGAAAGAACTTATCCATCGGGGCGGGGCTCCTCGTCAGACGCAGGGAAACGGAGGCCGGGTGGGGGCCACGCGGCACGGGGCTACTCTAAGCCGACCGCGCCGCGTCCGCAAGGGGCGGCGGGGGACCGGCCCGGGCGATGGCCCATCGCTCACACGATGACGTGCTGGCGATAAAGCTCGAAGCCCGCCTGCCAGGCGGCGAGCGGCTCGGTCGCCGGCACCACGGTTTGGATCACCTCTTCCTTGGCCCCGGAGGCATCCACCCGGGTGACGGCCACCTGGTGGCCCGGGCCCGGCTCGGAGGGAGCGACCCGGACTTCACACACGGGCAGAATCGGACCCGTGAGCCGGACGGTATGCTCGTCGACCGACTCCGACGTGATCTGGCGCTGCAGCGCCCAAAAGGGCAAGATGGGCTGGGACATGCCGCCTCCGCTGAAGGAACGAGCTGGGTCCAGGGAGCCACGCGGGCCCAGGACCCTGGCGAGGAACAGTATAGGCAGGGTGGCGCGGGGTCGGCCATGCGGCGGGGGTCGTAGATTTTCCTTTGCCCCGTCCGTCAGCCCCGCTGATAATGCCGGGGAAGGAACTCCCGAGGAGACGCGACCATGGACTTCAAGCCGCACCCGCTCATGACCGTCCAGCAGCACATCCTGGAAGAGCAGCGGCGTCGGGCTCCCGGGGCCACGGGCGAGTTCTCCTGGCTGCTCTCCGGACTGACCCTGGCCACCAAGATGATCGACGCCCAGGTGCGGCGGGGCGGGCGGGTCTACATCCCCGGCCGCGCCCGCGGCGGCAACGCTCCAGGGGGGACCGGGGAGGAAGGCCGGGGCTTTTCCCACGGGGCCCCGCACC
>CALLZJ010000303.1 GCA_937858435.1 uncultured bacterium | reverse complement strand
ATCTACCACGAACATCTCTGCTACTTCTCGCTCACGGCCCTGGAACGACTATTTTGCCAGGAAGGGCTGCGGCTCGTGGACGTGGAGCCGCTGCCGATCCATGGGGGCAGCCTGCGCTACTTTGCCGTGCCTGCCGCCGCCTCGGCCGTCCCCAGCCCCCGGGTGGCCCAGATGCTGAGTGCCGAGAAGGCTTGGGGTGTCGACCGGGTCGAGACCTACCTCGCCTTTCGGGATCGGGTGGCCCAGTTGGGGCGCGACCTGCGGCGGATGCTCCAGGATTGCAAGCAGCAGGGGAAGCGGCTGGCCGCCTATGGTGCCGCCGCCAAGGGGAGCACGCTCCTGAACACGTTCGGCATCGGACGGGATGTGCTGGAGTTCGTCGTCGACCGCAGCACGCACAAGCAGGGTCGCTACATGCCGGGCGTCCAGCTGCCGATCCATCCGCCGGCCAAGCTCCTGGAAGAGCAGCCGGACTACGTGCTGTTGCTGACGTGGAACTTCGCCGACGAGATACTGGAGCAGCAGGCCGAATTCCGCCGGCGTGGGGGCAAGTTCATCGTGCCGATCCCGACGCCGCGCGTGGCCTAACATTCGAGGTTGTCACCCGCGGAGACCGCACCATGAAGTTCACGGCCACCGCGCTGCCCGGCGTCTTAGTCATCGACCTGGAGCGGTTCACGGACGAACGCGGCTACTTTGCTCGCACCTTCTGCCGGAAGGAGTTCGCCGCCCACGGGCTCGATCCGCTCGTGGCTCAGTCGGCCACGTCGTTCACGGCCCGGCGCGGCACGCTACGCGGCCTCCATTTCCAGCGGCCGCCGCATGCCGAGGCCAAGCTCGTCCGCTGCGTTCGCGGGGCCATCTGGGACGTCGCCGTCGACCTTCGGCCCGACTCGCCGACCTTCAAGCGCTGGGTCGCCACCGAACTGAACGCCGCCGCGCAGCGTTCCCACTATCTGCCCACGGGCTGTGCCCACGGCTTCATCACGCTGACCGACGACGTCGAGGTCTGCTACCAGATGTCGGCCCACCACGAGCCGGCGGCGGCAACCGGCGTCCGCTGGGACGATCCGGCCTTCGCCATCGCCTGGCCCTTCGCCCCACTCCTGCTCTCCGAGCGCGATCGCGCCTGGCCGGACTTCACTGGCGTGGACTAGAGGAGCGGGCTCATGAGGCGGGCCACGTTCTGGCCCGACCGCACGATCCAGGGCCGCTGCCGCCACTTCGCGAGCGACAGGGCATCGCTCTGCTGGAAGTAGCGTTCCTGCTCGGCCCGCATCCGCGCCGTGATCTCCCGATTGTAGATGATCATGCTGATCTCTTCGTTGAGCGCGAAGGAGCGGATGTCCATGTTGCTCGAGCCGATGACGGTGACCTCGTCGTCGATGGTCAGGTGCTTGGCATGGAGGAAATGGCGTTTGTAGGCATGGATGCGGACACCATACTCCAGGAGTTGCTCGTAGTAGGAGCGTTGGGCCAGCCCCACGAGGATCTGGTCGGCCTTGGCGGAGACGACCAGGTGCACGTCCACGCCCCGGAGCACGGCGGTATGCAGCGCTTGCAGCAGCGGCTCATCGGGGACGAAGTAGGGGGTGGTGATGACGATCCGCTCCCGGGCCCCGTGGATGAGGGCGATGAAGAGGAGCTGGTTGTTGGCCGTGGAGTAGCCGGGACCGCTGGGGAGGACCTGGGCGACGATGTCGCCCTGACGCTCCATGCGCGGAAAGAGCGGCGTCTTGGGGAGCATCTTGTTCGTGGCCAGGAACCAGTCGTCGACGAAGACGCTTTGGAGCGCGGCGACGACGGGACCGGCGGCTCGGGCCATCATTTCTTCGTAGGTGATCCCCTCGGCAAACTCGGCATCGACGAGATTCTGCGAGCCGACGTAGCCGATCCGGCCATCGACGACGACGATCTTGCGATGGTTGCGGACGTCGAGCCGCTTGAAGAGGCGGACGGGGAGCATGTTGAAGACCTCGACGCCGGCCGCGCGGAGGTCGGGGACGAGGCGGCGGCGGGCGCCACGCGAACCCAGGGCGTCGATGAGGACGCGGCAGCGCACGCCGCGACCGACCGCCCGCTTCAGGGCGTCGGCGACCCGGCGGCCGGTGGCGTCGTCGGCGAAGATGTAGTAGAGCAGGTGGACATGATCACGTGCGGCGTCGATGTCGGCGATGATGCGCTCAATGATGCCGTTGTAGTCGGCCAGCAGTTCGATCTGGTTCCCGTCCAGGATCGGCATCCGCCCCAGCCGCTGGGCCAGTTGCACCCCCTGGCGGAGCTGCTCAAGGACTTCGGGATCGAGTTGGGACTGATAGTGCTCGAAACGATTGACCCGGTCGGCCAACTTGCGGAGCATCTTTTCCCGGCGTTTGCGGCGCTGTTGAGGCAGGCTGACGTTGCTGACGATCGTGTAGATCGCCAGCCCCGGCCAGGGGAAGAAGAAGATGAGCATGAGCCAGGACGAAGCCGTCGTCGGGCTTCGCCGCTGCGGCACGACCACGAGCATCGTCAAGCGAATGGCCCACTCGCTGGCGTAATAAACCAGCCGCCAATCGATCCAGTCCAAGCTGCCGACCCAGTCCATCGTCGTCCCCGTGGCCCCGTCTCACCTCGGCTGCCGGACTATCATACGACCGGCACGGGCTCGGCGGGGCCCGAGAACACCGCTCCGGGGCGGCTTCTGGACATCGGGGAGCAAGAAGGCTACGCCGCCGACCGAGCGGCAAGCCGGCGTTTCCAGATACTCACGAGCACCGCCACGACGAACAGCACCCCGGCCGAGATGAGGGCGTAGAGCCACCAGGGCGTGGGGCGTTCCCAGGTGATGCCGAAGGGTTCCGGCAGCCCGAAGGCGGAGAGGGTGAAGTCGGCTTCGCTGAGCAGCTTTAGGGGAATAGCATAGTCAAACTCCTCCAGCATCGTTTCTTGCGTTTCAACGCCATCGCGATAAAAGACAAGCTCGGTTCTGCGCTCGAGGGGGGTGGGCAGCCCGTCAACGATTTGGTAGCGCGCCAACATCCGGCCACTGCTAATAGGGCGTGATGGCGTGCGTTCTTCGAACTCAGCGGCTTTCACGCACCAGTAGTTGCTGCCATCTAAGTGGAGGGTTGCCGTGACGACTCGGCCGTTGCGGGTTCGTTCGCATTTCAGGACAAAGCAGCGCTCGCCAGCACTGGGTTCGGGACGGAGGAAGACCAGCCGGAAGTCAGGTGCCTCCGCGGCTTCGGGGAAGGAACCCAACCCAACGAGTGGGCAGATGGACAACAACGGAGGCCGCCAGGACGGTAGCTGTGCTGCCGGCACCTTGATAAGCCGCTCAAAGTCATTCAGCACCCATCCGTTTCCAGAGGGGGATAGTTCGAAAGCGTACAGCGAGTTCCTGCCGCGCACCGCCTGGGGACGGCGTTGGCCCAGAGTTCCATCCTGCTTACAGTCCAACACGTGCGAAATGAGAAGCGAGTTCCAGCCGTTGCGTCGTACTTCGTGAAGCTCCGCACTTGGCAAATAGACTCCGTCGCTGCTCGAACGGACGGTGTAAGTCCCTTGGAAGTTTGCAGCCCCATGGGCATAGGTCTTCCAGGCCTCCTTGGCTTGCTCCAGCAGCGCGGTGGAGTGGGTCAGGTCTTCTGGAGAAGACTGAGCCAGGATGAACAGGGCGACCACGTACACCATAGACATTCCCGCTGGATGAACTACCGACATCGGAAGACCATCTCAGAGGTTATGTCTTCCGGATCCACGTGAACCGCTTTGCACGCACAAGGGTCGCATGACTTTCCTGCGGGTGGTGTTGCAGTGCAGTGGCACGTCCCGTTGAACTCGAGTGACGTGCAAAGTCCGCCAATGGAAACGGAACAACCCTGGCACGTCGTGTTGCAGATGTCGCCAGCACATTTCTTCAGCATGCCGAGCCCGCCTTCGTCCGCCCAGACCGGCACGTTGGGCATGAGCAGGGCCGCCGCCAGGAGGAGCGTCCAGCCCAGCGTGAAGGCCACCGGTCCCGACCAGTCGTTCCACAACTTCTTCATCACCCACCTCCAAGAGAAAGAGAAACAGAACGGCCTCGCTCGGTCAAGAGCCCGCTCAATTGTCTCCTTTCAGAAAGATGGAGTAAACAACTCTACGCCGCCTGCCGAGCAGCGAGCCGGCGCTTCCAGAAGCTGACGATCACCGCGACGACGAACAGCACCCCCGCGGAGAATAGGGCGTAGAGCCACCAGGGCGTGGGCCGGTCCCAGGTGACGCCGTAAGGCTCCGGCAGGCCGAAGGCGGAGAGGGTGAAGTCGGTTTCCTGCAACGTGCTCTGGTCTACGACTTCGTACTCAGAAACCGAGTGGGTGCGATATTCGGTACCTCCCGACACAAAGAGCCGCTCAAACTCTGAACGCACGGGCCGTGGCACGCCATTGACATTAACAAAGGTGTTTGTGCACGAGTACGTCACAGTACCCTTGGAACGACGCATCACCACGTGCGCCCTTCGCAGGGCCCACTGATGGGCTCGATCAAGCGTAAAGGAGCCGTTGGCCATGGCATCAAGTGCGGGCGTGCCGGTGGCCACAGGATTCTTGAAGCGTAGGGTGACTTCGTCCGCGTGCGTGTCGACGGACTCAATAATGAGCTCGCGGTGATGGTAAAGGGCGTGGAGGGGCGCAAAATCGAGGGTCGTCAACGGATGCCACACCCGCGGGGCTCTCGTAATCTCGTCAAGAACTGGGTTGGAGGTTAGAGGAAGGGGTGAGATCTTCGTGAGCACCCATTTGGTTGCCTTGCGATCCAGCTCACAATTGAAAGCGTACTTGAGATTTATGCAATTGACGACTTCTGATAAGCCACCCTGCTCGGGGCCGCGCTCACTGCGCACACGCACCATGGCTGCACTACCGAGTTGTAGGCGTGTCACAACGAAGCGCAAAGTTGACGGACTTGCCGACAGGTTGACAGTGGTCGTTACGCGAAGGCTGAGTGATGCCGTGCGATCTTCTATGAGCTGCCATGCGTTTGCCACGGGGCCAGGCCAGGAGGGCTTTGCAAGCGTGGGGCTCTCGTCCCTAGCCAACGGCATGTGGAAGAGAGCGATTGCTATCCCGCAGGCGAACGGTTGGAGGAGCATGGTGAATGCCTTCCTCAGAGCCAGATGCGCTCACAAAAGCAGTACGACATATAGCTGTATGTGCAAAGGCACAAGCATGACGTCAACTTGTTGCACCTGCAACTGACTTCAGGAGTTGTCTGACAGTTCGTCAATACACAATCATTCAAGATGCCGAAGCACCCGTTATCGCATCCTTTGCAGCCTGGTGCCTCGATCGGGTTCTCGCCGCCCGGGTCCGCCCAGACCGGCACGTTCGGCATGAGCAGGGCCGCCGCCAGGAGGAGCGTCCCGCCCAGCGTGAAGGCCACCGGTCCCGACCAGTCGTTCCACAACTTCTTCATCACC